>CAYMUD010000023.1:0-13648 GCA_964393495.1 uncultured Clostridia bacterium
CTGCTGGTTCTTCTGCTGGTTCTTCTGCTGGTTCTTCTGCTGGTTGAGAACACCCTACTGCTGCTATCATAAGTAATACAAGTACTAATAAAATTGAAACTAATCTTTTCCTTAACATTTAAATCCTCCTATGAAATAAATCAAATTATTTTTATACTCAATCATTAAATAGATTATGATAAGTATTTTGTTAATTCAAAGTATAGCATAGTAACTCGACTTATATGTTTACTCTAAGTTAATAGAATGTTAAGTTCATGTTAACTAATAAAATCCTTTCTATTTACTTTAATCCTATAAAATTATATAATTAATATAGGAATGGAGATGATAATATGACTAAGGGAATAAAACAAACTTTTGCTTTAATAGGTGGAGGTATTCTACTTTTACTTTTTATAATTATATTCAACCAGCTTCATCAGATTTTTATTACTACATCAGCAATTAATCCTACATTAGGCCAAATTATTACACTAATTCTTGCTTTAATTTTTGCCGTAATTTTTTTAATACCAGTATTCGGATATATTAAACTCCGTAAGCCTCTAGAAACACCTGATGAAACCAATGAAATAGCATATAATAATTATCTAACAAAATTAAAGTCTAGACTATATCAAAACAAATACATTAAAGAAGCGGAATATGAGTTTGAAGAAGATAAACCTTTAGTTAAGCAGGTAGAAGGAGCATTGGATATACTAAATAAAGAAAGCTTTGAACTGATGCGTGAAACATCTTCAACTGTTTTTATTACTACATCAATTTCACAAAATGGTGTTTTAGACAGTTTGTTTGTTCTTATAAACTTATCTAAACTAGTCTGGAAAATAAGTCATATATATAATCAAAGACCTAATATAAAAGAAATATTTTATCTTTATATAAATGTTGCAGGTACTGTACTTATGGCTAGAGAAATAGAAGACTTGGCTATAATGGATGAACAGCTTGAACCTGTTATAAATTCTCTTATCGGAGGTAGTTTAAGTAATTTAGTACCAGGAGCTACAGCTGTAACTAATTTGATTATAAATTCAATAATACAGGGATCTGCAAATGCTTTTTTAACCCTTAGAGTAGGAATTATCGCTAAAAAGTATTCTGCAAGTTTAACTAAAGTAGATAAGAGGTTGATTAGAAGATCCGCTTCAATTGAAGCTGCCGGTGTTTTAGGTCAGGTAGTTCAAAAAAACTCTTTATCTATTGTTAAGGCCTTTGTATCAGCATCAAAAAAAGCTACTATTGATAAAACTTTTGATAAATTTAAATCAAGTGCAACAAAAACAGGAGACTTTGTAAAAGATATATTTAAAAAGTAAGAAAGGACATTATAATGAAAAATATTCAAAATTTAAATTTAGAAATACACTCTTTAGTAATTTTTAGAAATATACTAAATGATAGTGTAATAAAAAATCTAATGAATCTTTTGTCAAAACACGAAAAAACTACTTTGGAGAAGGTAGAAAGTTATTCGGAATTCACTTCCTCATTATTTTTTAAAACAACAAATTTAAGTAAATATTTAATGGATTTAGTTTTAGGAGATGAAAATATTTATGTAAAAAAATATGCAGAAGGAAATACTGTCGAAGATGTTTTACAAATTTCTTTAGTAGAGGAACTTAAAATTTTAGAAAAAATAAGTAAAATTAGTTCCAAGAATATAAAGATAAATATAGATTACAAGGGTTTTTTACCTGAGTGGAAAAATGAAGATTACGACTTTTACAGTAAATATATGGAAAGAATGAATAATATATCGAACTACGGATACGGTATATATTCTAAATATCATACCTTTAGAGCTGTTGATGGAAATATTATTCCTGTTAAAAATCCCGACAATATAACTCTAAAAGACCTAAAGGGATATAAGCGTGAAAGAAATCTTGTTCTTGATAATACAACTGCTTTAATTAATAAAAAACCTGCAGCTAATGTTCTCCTCTATGGGGATGCCGGCACAGGAAAATCTTCTACTGTAAAGGCTATAGTAAATGAATTTAAAACATCAGGTCTGCGACTAGTAGAAATTTCAAAAAAACAAATTAAAAATGTTCCTATGATAATGGATGTTTTAGGAAAAAATCCATTAAAATTCATTTTATTTATTGACGACTTATCTTTTACAAAAAACGATGATGAATTCGGTGAGCTTAAAGCTATTCTCGAAGGATCTATATATTCCAAGCCGTCAAATATTTCTATTTATGCCACAAGTAACAGAAGACATATGGTAAAAGAAACTTTTTCCGATAGAGACGGTGATGATCTTCATGTTAGTGAAACCATAGAAGAAATCTCATCATTATCTGATAGATTTGGACTTATGGTTAGCTTTTACCGCCCCGACAAAGAGGATTTCTTAAATATTGTAAGGGAATTAGCTTTCCAGCACAATATTTCTATGTCAAAAGAAAAATTAGAAAAGGAAGCTGAAAAATTTGCAGTAAGACGAAGTGGTAGATCTCCTCGTATCGCAAAGCAGTTTATTCAATATTTACAAACAAAAAAATAGAATCTGATTTAATCAGATTCTATTTTTTAAAGTAAAATCCTTGAGCTAGATTTATGCCTAAATTTTCTAATAATTTTAACTCTTTTTCTTTCTCTATAAAGTCACCGATTATCTGTGTTTCCTGGGTGTTTACAAATTTAGAAATATTCTTAACTGCTTTTTTCAAATCATTATTATTTATAGCTTTATCTAGTAATTCTCTGTTCAACCTTATAAAATCAGGTTCGCAGGAGAGCATTAATAAATCGTTAGAGTTATTTCTTCCAAAGTTTGCTAAAGAAATACCTATACCTTTCTTTTCTGCTTCACTTTTTATTATCATCATTTGTTTTACTTCCAAATTTATAGGCATCCACATTTCAAATATAACTTTTATTTTATCACTACAGTTAAGGGAAATATCCGAAATGAAATTATCACTAATAGGATAAGGTCCGTGAGTAATAAATAGATATTTTCCCTCAATCTCACTGCAGTTCTTATAATCTATATTCAAATTATTTATACTAGCTCTATCAAGTTCTCGGTACATTCCAATTTCATAAGCAAAAGATATTAGTTCTTCAGTATCTTTGAAATTCTTGCTATCAACTCTCAACTGGGCGCTATATCCAATGATATCTCTATTAACTACAGAATATATAGGCTGAAAAATATGAGTAAAATCTTTTTCTTCTATGATTCTTATAAGCTCTTCTTTCCTATTTTCAATAGAATTATTCTTTTTGTATTCTTCCTTATCAAATACTCTATAGATTCCTTTCCCCCTATTTTTTGCTTTGTACATAGCAAAATCGCCGTACTCAATTAATTCATTTATATCTTTAGTATCTTTTCCATAAGCTGACATACCACAGCTTATAGATACTGGGATTTCAACTCCGTTTATTACAATAGGCTCTGAAGTTATGTTATCTTTAATTTTATTCCATATGCCGTCGGTAATCTCTTTGCTAATTTGATTATAACCGTGAGTAAATAATCCAAACTCATCTCCTGCTATTCTTATCTTTATAGAGTTTTCAATATCGATTTTTTTCAGTCTATTTGCAAATTCACTTAGAAATATATCACCAGTAGAATGGCCGTAGGTATCATTTATATTTTTAAATCCATCTAGATCCATAAACACAAATATTCCCTGCTTGCTCTTATCTTTTTCTATTAATTTTTCTATTTCTGTCCAGTATTGATATCTGCTTATTAGCCCAGTAAGTGCATCTTTTACTAATCTTCCTTCAAGTACTTTATTTTTCATATTTAATTTCATATTTGCTTTTTGTAGCTGTCTTTTTGTGTTTATAAGCTCATTATTTAATTTATGTATTTCTTCAATGAATTCACTGTTTTCAGTTTCTCTATCTTTTACCGTCTTTTTAAATTCTTTTCTAACAAGATTTGCATAATCATTATGAATTCTTAAAAAGTCTTCCTGAGAATTCATATCCAAAGCTTCATCATCTACTATTAGCAAAAATATTTCTCCAGAGATAGCCATAGCGAAAATTGTTACAGATATATTTTTTTCATTATTTTTATTTATTTGTGATGTAATGGTAGACGCATCGTCAGAAACCAAACAGCTCTGCAAATTTTTAGCAATATTCATTTTAGCTTCATCTGGAAATATATTCAATATATTCATACCTTTTTTTAATTTAATATAATTATCTTTCCATACTATTCTTTCTATTAAATTTTTTTCATTTATAAGAACTAATATTTTCATTTTTTCTCCTAAATATTTTTTTCTGTCCATTCTAACAAATCTTTAAAGGTTGAAGCCCTAGTATCTAAATCCCATTTTTCTCTAAGAAACAGTGCTGAATCAAAAGCTCTACCTCCAACTGCAATTTTAATATTTCTATTTTTATCAAAATTTCTAACATCTTCCACTAAATTCTTACATTCTTCAAGATAATTTGGCATTGTAACGGAAAGCATCAAGAGCTGCGGATTATATTCTGATAAAGTATCTAATATGCTTTCCTTAGGAACTGCAGCACCTAAATATATTGTATCCCAGCCTTTTAATTCAAATAAATCACATAACATTCTTATACCCATTTCATGAAGTTCATTACCTACACATAAAGCAACCATAGTCTTATTATTTCTTGGAGAAGAAAATATTCTAGAATAAAGTTGTGCCATAACTCCCTGAGTAATTGCAGTAGCATAATGCTCCTTATCAACTGTAATTTCTCCTTTATACCACAAGTTTCCAATCTCCTTCATTACAGGAACAAAAATTTCTAAATAAATGTCTTCAATTGATACCCCTGATTTTACCGCTTCTAGTATAATTTTACTGCTTTTTCTTTTATCTCTTTCTAATAAACTATCTATGAAATCCCTAGCTATATGCCTATGCTTACTTTGTTCTGTGAAATCAATTTCTTTTAGTTCAAATTTTTCTACTATTTTTATTGAGTTTTCTAGAAATTTTGAAGCTGTAATAAGGTAATTATCATCATCTACTACTTCATCCAATGTTTCTTTTAATATCTCATAGTGAGTTTTCATATATTCTTTAACTCTTCTAATTCCTAGGTCCTTCATTCTATAAACAAGAAGTCCCATAATCCATCTAGTATAGTCATCCATTATACTTATTGAATTATTTTTTACAGCAGAGTCTAATGCATCGATATTGTAGTAAATATCTTGCATCATCAATCTTTTTCTTCTTTCATTTAATTCATCTTTTATTTTTAAATCTCTTTCAAATTGTTTATTAAATATCTTTTGAGTAACTTCCATCAATTGACTATCCTTATTTAATACTAATAAACTCATACAATTCTCCTTTTGAGTATATATTAAAATATATTGATTATAATTAATATGTTTTAAGACATGTATTTTTATAATACAAATAAAAAAGCAATTTAAGCTTCTACAGTATATTACTAATAATTATAACTTATTTTGCTTTTTTTTCAAGAGATGAAACCTATTGTAAATTTAATTCCCTCAATTTTTATATTTAATATAAATGGTAAATAAAGATATAATAAGGTAGTATTATATCTTATTTACTCATGGAGTTTACCATATACTCTTATATAATTTAATATATCAGTTCTAGAAATTATTCCTAGTAAATTCCCATCTTCAATTACTAATACTCTTCCTAGATCATTTGAAAATATTTTATCCATTGCTGATTTTACTGAACATTTAGGATCTACTCTATATTTATCTTGGATAGGATAAGCTATCTCCCCAACTGGTGTTTGAGATCTTCTATCTCTTTCAACATCCTTTAATTTTTCAATATTTATAATGCCTATTACTTCCTTCCCCTGCACAACTGGAAAGCTTGAATATTTATATTTATAAAAATACTCCTCTATTACTCTTTGAACTGAAGTACTCCTTTCTATACTAACTACATCCTTTGTCATAAATTCTCTTATATGTATTTTATTAAACATATCACTCATAAGCATATTTTGATAACTGGACTCAGAAAGATTTTTAATAAACCAACCTATAAATACAAACCATATACCATTTACTATATTTCCTGTAAATGCCCAATATAAGCCTAGAAAAATCAAAAAGTAAGCAAACATATCTCCCATAGACGATGCTATCTTGGTAGCAAAAGTTAAATCCCCTTTCACTTTCCAAATAATAGACCTTAAAACTCTACCACCATCCATTGGAAATGCAGGTACTAGATTAAATAATGCTAGAATCAGATTAATAGTACTTACATATGCTATAGCTCCAATCAATATTTTGGAAGAACTAAAAAGTCCAACTAAATATGACAATACTAGAAAAAACATGAAAAGAAATATGCTCATTAGAGGCCCAGCAATAGCAATTTTGAATTCCTTTGTTGGACTATCCGGTTCATTGTCCATTTGAGCAATTCCACCAAAAATAAATAATGTTATTGTCTTAACATCTACTCCCAACTTTTTAGATACTAAAGAATGGGAAAGCTCATGAAGTAGTATTGATATTAGAATAAGCAGAGCTATTCCTCCTCCAAATAACCAGTATATATAAGGTTGAGCTTCAGGATAATTCATAGGCAAATATCCTGTTGCCATTGAAAAACTAATTAATACAAATATAATTATCCAGCTTATGTGAAGTTGGATTTCTATGTCTCTTATCTTGAATAAGGTTAATGAACCTTTCATTATAATCACTCCTCCAGTTTTTTATGTTCATATTAATAGATTACCCAAAAAAATAAAATATATAAATATTTAAAAAAACTCTTGCAAGAATTTAATGAATTTGTTATAATTTCACAAATGAATATTTATAGTGTTTTCTAGTTATTTATACATAATGGAATAAGGAAAGACGTATTTATTTGCAATTATTTTGTAGTAATATCCAAGATACTAGGGAAATTCCTTCTCTTATTGTAAGAGAAGATAATAATATTTACATAAGGAGTGATATAAATGAGATTATGGGGAGGCCGTTTTAAAAATCAAACTGAAAAAGCAGCATTTGATTTCCAGTCTTCAATTCACATTGATAAACGATTGTATAGAGAGGATATATTGGGAAGCATTGCCCATTCAAAAACCTTAAACAAATGTGGAGTGCTTAATGATGATGAAACTTCTAAAGTGGAAAAAACTTTAAATGAAATCCTTAATGATATTGAAAGTGGAAAATTAGAAATTAGTATGGACCATGAAGATATCCATACATTCATAGAAGCAACATTAACTGAAAGAATTGGAGATCTAGGAAAAAAAATTCACACTGGAAGAAGCAGAAACGATCAAGTTGCAACAGACTTCAGGATGTATTTAGGAAAAGAGGTAGACCTTCTTGTAGCACTTATAAGAAAATTAGAAGAAAGTTTAATATACATAGCTGAAGAAAATTTAAATACAATAGTATCAGGCTATACTCATATGCAAAAAGCTCAGCCTATGACCCTGGGACATTATATAATGGCATACTTTGAAATGTTTAAACGTGATATAGAAAGACTTATTGATGCAAAGAAAAGAATAATGATCATGCCTTTAGGATCAGGTGCATTAGCAGGAACAACCTTCAATTTAGATAGAGAATATACTTGCCAGCTCTTAGGATTCGAAGACATCACCTACAACAGCCTAGACGGAGTCAGCGATAGGGATTTCACCATAGAGCTTACATCAACTCTATCGATAATAATGATGCATCTTAGCAGATTTTGTGAAGAAATAATTCTTTGGTCAACTGAAGAATTTGCATATATAGAAATAGATGATGGTTTTAGTACCGGCAGCAGCATAATGCCCCAAAAGAAAAATCCAGATGTAGCAGAACTAATAAGAGGAAAAACCGGCAGGGTGTATGGTTCAAATATTACATTATTAACTATGATGAAATCACTGCCCTTAGCCTACAACAAGGATATGCAAGAGGACAAGGAAGCTGTTTTCGATGCAATTGATACTGCAAAAGCATGTCTAGATAATTTTACAGGAATGATTAAAACAATAAAATTTAACAAAGATAGAATGTACAAAGCTTCTGAGGATGGATACACCAATGCCACAGACTTAGCAGACTATTTAGTACGTAAAGGAATTCCCTTTAGAGAAACCCATGAAATATCAGGTCAAATTGTTCAATTTGCTATAAAACAGAAAAAAAAGTTATCAGAAATAACGCTTGATAACTTTAAAAAGTTTAGCGATCTTATAGAAGAAGATATATACGAGGAAATTTCTGTTGAGACATGTGTAAGAAAAAGGAAACTTACCGGCGGCCCTGCTAAAGAAGCCGTTATAAAATCCATTGTTTCAGCTAAAAAATTCTTGAATAAATAGAAAGGAGTTGCATAAATATGAAAAAAGTAGTATTGGCTTTTTCAGGAGGATTGGACACATCTTTCTGTGTGCTTTATCTAAAAGAACAAGGTTATGATGTAATAACAGCGGTGGTTAATACCGGAGGTTTTAGTGAAGACAAGCTAAAAGAAATCGAAAAAAAGTCAAAGAAGTTGGGAAGCATAAAGCACTACACTGTTGATGCAGTAGAACTAATCTATGAAAACATAATGCAGTATCTGATAAAACTTAATGGTCTTTATGAAGATGAATATCCTTTAATGTGTGCAGATAGATACATCATCGCAGAGGAAATCTTGAAAATAGGAAAACAAGAAGGTACTAATAGAGTTGCTCACGGCTCAACGGCCATTGGAAACGACCAAGTTAGATTTGAAGCATCACTGATAACCTTGAATTCAGATGTGGATATCATAGCACCGATAAAAGAATTGAACATTACTAGGGAAAAAGAAATTGAATATCTAGAGGAAAGAGGCTTTAAAGTAGACAAGGAACTTAAGAAATACTCTATTAATGAAAACATATTTGGCATAACTGTTTCCGGAACTGAAATCGACCAAAACAAAGAGCCCGATGACTCTGCATACACACTGACAAAACGAAACAAAGCTAAGACTCAAGAATATCTTACCCTAGAATTTAAAAAAGGACTACCAACTAAGCTAAATGGCAAAAATATGAAGGGAGTTGAACTTACATTAAAGCTTAATGAAATTTTAGGTTCATATGGATATGGCAGCAGAATATATGTTGGAGATTGTATTATAGGAATTAAGGGAAGGATAATGTTTGAGTCTCCTGCATTATTAGCTCTAATCAAGGCCCATCAAAAACTTGAACAAATTATTTTAACAAAAAAACAAATAATGTTTAACAAACAAGCTTCAATACAATGGTCCGAACTTGTATATGGTGGATTATTCTATGAACCCTTAGTAAAAAACATTGAAGCTTATGCAGATTCGGTTCAGGAAAAAGTAAGTGGAACTGTTAAAATAAATGTTCAGCCAAACAGTATTAAAATAGTGGAACTAAGCTCCCCTAACTCATTAGTAAAAGAGAATATCGCCATGTATGCTCAACAATCAGAATGGACCGGAACCGAAGCAAATGGATTTATAAAGCTGTATTCTATGCAGCAGAGACTTTCAAATATAAAATAGGAGGAATTAAAATGAATGAAGTATTAAAGAATTATGAAAACTTAAATTTAGAGGTATTTATCGTAGTTAACAAAATGCACTGGAACAAATACGAAAAACTTATGGAAGATTTCCCTTTAAATACCGTATTTATCGACCCAGCAACCACAGAAGGTTACGATTTTACTTATGAGATGATAAAGTTAAATGAAAAAGCTTATGGAGCTGGAATGGCTGCACCTGACTGGACCTTTGCGAATTTCGGAACAATTGGAGCAGGATTAACGGCAGGCTTTCTCATTGATGGAATACCTGCAGCAAAGCTTAGTGTTATTGGCAATGTATCTGATCCTAAAATTGCCCATGAATGGACACTACTTGTTGATCCTAAACACGAAGGAAAAGGATTAGGATCACTTACATTTGCCTTAGCTCTACACCTAACACAAGACAAAGATTATCTAACTTTTATTATACAAACTGATAATACAAGCTCCAACATATACCTTAAAAATATTCATCCCTTGAACATCCTGGCATATGGGTTTGTACATACTTGTAAGAACAGTATGCTAATAAAAACAAAAATACCTAAAGATAATCCATTTAAAACAATTATGGACAATCCATTGAAAAAGTATGAACTTAAGGACTATAAGATTGCAAAAAATAACCTGGAAGATGTAGGAGATAGCTTTTGGGTTCAACAAAACAACTCCAAAATATACAGAATTATTAACGATGAAATCAAGAATGGTAAGAAATTTATAATTAAAAGTAAGCATCAAGATACTAACAAATCCTACTTGCTTATTTCTGAAATCACAAATTAACAAAATGTTTAATAATAGAAAGCAGAGTGTCAAATGAATTTATTGTCTGATTTAATTAGGATTATCACTTACGAAGGTGAATACACAGAAATTATAAAGTACCTGGTAAAATATTTGGAATCAAAAACCAATTGTGAAGTTAATATTCAAAAAATAAGCGAAAAAAAAGCCAATATTATAGGGATTTTTGGAGAACCTGAGCTACTAATAAACTGTCACATGGATACAGTAAAACCTTCAGATGCATGGTCCTTTGACCCTTTAAGCATGAAAGAAAAAGAAGGTAAAATCTATGGATTAGGTTCCTGCGATACAAAAGGCAATATCTATATGGTACTAAAGGCTCTGGAAGAATCTAAGCCCGAAAATCTAATGGTCCTTTTTTCAGTAGATGAAGAGTCAGGAATCAAAACTGGAGTAAAATACTTCCTAGAATCTGATTATAGTAATAATCTCAAAAAAGCAGTGGTATGCGAACCTACAGAGCTCAAATTTGTTTCAAAGCATAAAGGCTATTATTCTTTTACACTAGAAAATTTTTCAGAATCAGCTCATTCATCCACAAAATCAAAGGGTGCCATCATTAAAGCTGCCCAGAATATTATAAAGTTGGATGAATTAGGCTTTTCCGTAGGAATTATAAAAGGTGGTACTGCAGGAAACGTAGTTTCCCAAAGATGCACATATAGAGCATCAATAAGAACATTTGATAATCTAGAGCATTTGGTTGAGATAATAAAACATAATTGTAGTCAAATAAAAATAGAAAATAGATTTAATGGTCCTCCTTTAATTAACAATAACCCATTATTTGAGGGTGAATTCTGTGAAGTTGACTTTTGGACGGAAGCTAGTCTTTTTCAGGAAGCTGGAATAAATTCAGTAGTATTTGGAGCAGGAAGTATAAATCAAGCCCATTCAGAAAATGAGTACGTTGAAAAATGGCAGCTTGAAAAGGGTAAGGAAATAATTAAAAATCTTATTAATGCTAAAACTAGCAAATAAAGAGGCATTACAAATATATTTTCACACCCTATATAGTAAAAATATTTAATATGTTTTTTAGGAGGAAACAACATGCCGATAAACTTAAAAGGAAAAAATTTCATAACTTTAAAAGATTTCACTACAGAAGAAATCAAATACTTATTGAATTTATCAATTGATTTAAAGCAGAAAAAAAGAGCAGGAATAAAAGGCAACCTTCTTGAAGGTAAAAATATAGTTTTGCTCTTTGAAAAAACTTCAACAAGAACACGATGTGCCTTTGAAGTTGGAGCATACGATGAAGGAGCTAGAGTTACATGCTTAAATAATTCTCAAATGACCTCAAAAGAATCCGTAGAAGATACTGCAAAGGTCTTGGGTCGATTTTATGATGGCATTGAGTTTAGAGGATTTAAACAGGAAACTGTTGAAAATCTTGCAGCTCATGCAGGAGTTCCTGTATGGAACGGACTTACTGACCTTTATCATCCTAGTCAAATCTTAGCAGATTTTCTTACTATAAAAGAAAATTTAAACAAACCTTTAAATAAAACTAAACTTGTCTATGTAGGTGATGCAAGAAACAACATGGGCAACTCATTAATGATAGGTTCAGCTAAGCTTGGTATAGACTTTACAGCCATAGCACCGAAAGAACTTTACCCAGATGAAAAATTAGTGGAAGAAATGAAGAAGGTTGCTGAAGAAACAGGCTCTAAAATTGAACTAACAGAGGATATAGTAGCAGGAGTTAAAAATGCTGATGCAATCTATACAGATGTATGGGTCTCTATGGGTGAAGAAGATAAATACGAAGAAAGAATCAGCCAGCTTAAGCCATATCAGGTTAATATGGAAATGATTCAGAATTCAGGTAATCCTGATATAATATTCCTTCACTGCTTGCCAGCATTTCATGATGACAAGACCATTGTAGGTAAAGAAATCAAGGAAAAATTCGGACTAGATGCAATGGAAGTAACTGACGAAGTATTTAGAAGTAAATATTCAAAGGTTTTCGATGAAGCTGAAAATAGATTGCATACAATAAAGGCTGTTATGGTTGCTACTATGAGTTAAGTAAAAAAAATAAACTTATATCATAAAAATAGATTTCTTTTCAGAAATCTATTTTTATTTATTATTATTTAAATTATATTTTTAATAAGTACAAAACTATTTCAAATTTTAAATAGCTGCCATTAAAGCTCCAAGTGCTATTGAATTAAGCTTTGAATCTTCGTCATCAGCTCTTGACGTTAGGATGACTGGTGCAGTAGTACCAACAATTACTCCTGCTCCTTTTGATTCTGCTAAGAATCCTAGAGCCTTGTATAGTATATTACCGGATTCTATATTTGGCGCAAGTAATACATCTGCATCTCCTGCTACCGGATTTGTAATGCCTTTTAATTTTGCAGCATCTTTCGATATAGCATTATCTAATGCTAAAGGTCCAGCTACATCACAATTTTTTATTTCTCCAGCTTCGTTCATTCTTTGAAGTTTATCAGCTTCAACAGTTGCTGACATCTTAGGATTTACTTTCTCCTTCGCACAAAGCACGGCTACTTTAGGTCTTGCTATTCCAAGAGCCTTTGTTACCATAAGTGAATTTTCTATTATCATTTTTTTAGCTTCTAAGTCGGGAACAATATTCATAGCAGCATCAGTTATTACTAAGAATTTATGATATTTTGGTAGCTCAAATAAAGCAACATGGGACAAAACATTTCCAGTTCTTAATCCCTTTTCTTTGTCTAAAACAGCTTTTAAGAATATTGAAGTATCTACTAATCCTTTCATCACCATGTCTGCTTTTCCTGATGATACTAATTCCACTGCTTTCATAGAAGCTGCTTTCATATCATCAATATCTATTATTTCGTATTCAGACAGATGTATTCCATTTTCCGAAGCATTAGCTTCTATCATCTCTTGATTTCCAATAAGTACAGCCTCTGCTATCCCCTGTTTTTTAGCATTATCTACTGCTTTTAAAACGTCTACATCCTGGGCACAAGCTACAGCAATTTTTTTAGGTCCTTTAGATTTTATAGTTTGAAATACTTCTTCAAAGTTCTTTATCATTTTATCCTCCTTGATATATACTTCTTTTATAATTATTAAATCATATGCTTTGATTAATTTCAATTAAATCATAAAAAAACTATCTAAATATCTACACCTATAAACTGCTTAATCAATACTCCTATTAAAAAAGATATGCCTGCTACTCCTAATGATATAGCTGCCATTTCACCAAATCTTTTTTTGAAATTATAGTCTTTTGCAACTGAAATATAGTAGTTAAATAAAAATATT
>CAYMUD010000024.1:0-12778 GCA_964393495.1 uncultured Clostridia bacterium
AGCTAACAAATATGTGTGGAGTTCCAACACAGTTAGCATCTAATTCTCCTATATCCACTATTTCTTCTGCTTCAACTATAACAGTATCTGCAGCCATAGCCATAATAGGATTAAAGTTTCTTGCTGTTTCATTGTAGTAAACATTACCTTTTTTATCTACTTTTAGTCCTTTTATTATAGCTACATCAGCTTTCAAAGGCTTTTCATATATATATGTTACGTCGTCTATAACTTTTCGTTCTTTATCATCTTCAACTTCAGTTCCAACACCGGTTGGAGTGTAAAAACCACCTAAACCGCATCCAGCACATCTTATCTGTTCTGCTAGAGTACCTTGGGGAACTAAATTAACTTCAGTCTCTCCTTCATTCATCTGTCTACCTGTTTCTCTATTGGTTCCAACATGAGAAACATACATCTTGCTAAACTGCTTATTTACAACCATTTTTCCTACAGATACATCTGGAAAACCAGTGTCGTTGCAAATTAAAGTTAAATCCTTAACATTTTTTTCTACTAATTTGTCAATTATTTTGTCGGGACTTCCACAACCTAGAAATCCTCCAACCATTATAGTCATACCGTCTTTTATTTTATCAACGGCTTCGTCCATTGTTATAATTTTTTTCAAATCAAACACCACCTTTATATTATTGTCTTTCTACTAATAGTGAAGTTCCCATTCCGCCACCTATACATAATGTAGCAAGTCCTTTTTTAGAATCTCTCTTTTTCATTTCATGAAGTAAAGTAACTAAGATTCTTGCACCAGAAGCACCAATTGGGTGACCTAATGAAATGGCACCACCATTAACGTTAGTTATTTCAGTATCTAAACCTAAATCTTTTACTACAGCTAATGACTGAGCAGCAAAAGCTTCATTTGCTTCTATCAAGTCTAAATCATCAATAGTCCAGTCTAGCTTTGAAAGGGCTTTTTTTGTTGCTGGAACTGGTCCGTATCCCATTATTTTAGGATCTACTCCACCGGAACCGTAAGCTTTTATAACACATAGAGGTTCGATGCCTAGTTCATCAGCTTTTTCTTTAGACATTACTACCAGCATAGCAGCTCCGTCGTTGATTCCTGATGAACTACCTGCAGTTACTGTACCGTCTTTTTTGAAAGCAGGTCGTAATTTAGCCATACCTTCTTTAGTAGCACCATGTCTTGGGAATTCATCAGTATCTACTAATATTGGATCTCCTCTTCTTTGAGGAACCTCTACAGGAACTATTTCATCTTTAAATCTTCCGGATTTTTGAGCTGCTTCAGTTCGTTGTTGACTTCTTGCTGCAAATTCATCCTGGTCTTCTCTTGTAAGACCCCACTGTTCAACAATGTTTTCAGCAGTTAAACCCATATGGTATTTGTTAAATATATCAAACAAACCATCGTGAACCATATAGTCGATAACTTTATCGTCTCCCATTCTTTTGCCCCATCTATTATTAGGAAGAAGATAAGGTGCATTTGACATACTTTCAGTTCCACCACAAAGGATGATATCGTTATCTCCGTTTTGAATAAACTGATAAGCTATACTTACAGCCCTAAGTCCTGAGCCACAAACCTTATTAATTGTAAAAGTTGGAACTTCAACAGGAATTCCAGAATTCACACTAACTTGTCTTGAAACGTTTTGACCTAAACCAGCACCTAAAACATTTCCGATTATAGCTTCTTCTATCATCTCTGGCTTAACTTTAGCCTGCTCCATAGCTGCCTTAGCAGCTGTAACTCCTAAATCTATTGCGGATACCTTTGATAAAGTACCACCATAAGATCCTATAGGAGTTCTAACAGCTGATGCTATTACTACATCTCTTTTCATAATAAATCCTCCTTATTTAATTTCCTTATTAATTACTTTTAACTATACATATTATTATAGCAATAATTGTGCCAAAAATACAATTCTTGCAAAAAACACATCGAAAGCCCTCATATATAAAGGATAAGAAATTTATTTAAAGAAAACTTAAATGTGAACGATTACATTATATATGCAAAAATGCAAATAAAAATTCCGTAATATTGCAATGCTGCATATAAATTGGTATAATATTAACAAATAAAACTCTGGAGGCCCTATGAAACACAAAACCGAATCTGAAAATCCGAATTTAAAATTAACCTATTTTAGTTATGTAATCACAGATGAAAAGTATAATATAAAAGATTATGATAAGGATTTTTATCACTTTGTAGAAGAAAAAGGAGATCTTATAAACAAAAAGCTTTCAATTTTTTTTCCAAAGGAAAAATTTCAAACAATAAATGAATTTATTGACGTTAAATCATCTAATGGAAATACCTACGAAATGAAGCAAGGAAAAATAAAAATTAATAATTTTCAGTATTATATTTTCTTTTTTGCAGATAACTCTCTTACAGATGAGCTTGAAAACCAAATAGACTATTTAAATAAACAGCAGTATTTATATAGTGAAATGTTCAATAAATTGGAAGAAGGCATTTATATGACAGATGAAAGAGGAAAGACGATATATGTTAATGATGCTTTTTTAAATTTATCCGGCTTGGCTAGAGATAAGCTCATAGGGAAAACAGTATACGAACTTAAAAATACAGATGTACTTCCTAATTCTTGCTGTGCAAAAGTTATCGAGACAAAGGATTCAGTTTCAACTATTAATAATTACTATACAGGACAAAAATGTTTGGTATCCGGTTCTCCCATAAGAGATGAAAATGGTAATCTTAAAAGGACAATAGCAGTAATAAGAGATGTAACAGAGTTAGAAATGCTTATGAAGAGCATTGCTAAAGAAGAAAACTTAGCTATGTCTTTTTCTAAAAGAATGGAAGAGTTAGGAACTAAAGATTCTGAAAGAGAAGTTATAATAACTAAAAATTCTAAAATGAAATCTCTTTATGAAAAAGCAGATAAAATAGTAGAAGTTGACAGCAGCATATTGATACTTGGAGAAACAGGAGTTGGAAAAGATTTTCTTACCACTTATATCCATACCCAAAGCCCAAGAAAAGACAAGGGTAATCTTATTAAAATTAACTGTGGTGCTATCCCGGAGCACTTGATAGAGTCGGAGCTTTTTGGCTATGAAGAAGGAGCCTTTACCGGAGCACAAAGAGGAGGAAAAAAAGGTCTCTTTGAAGAAGCAGGGGAAGGCACGATATTTCTAGACGAAATAGGAGATATGCCATATACTCTACAGGTTAAACTTCTAAATGCTCTAAATGACAGGAAATTTTACAGAATAGGTGGAAGTAAGCCTATGCAGTTTAAAGCAAGAGTAATAGCGGCAACAAATTCAAATCTTCAAGAATTAGTAAAAGCAAAGAAGTTCAGAGCTGACTTGTATTACAGATTGAACGTAGTAACTCTCTACATACCGCCTTTAAGGGAAAGAAAAGAGGATATACTTCCTCTTGCATCAAACTTTTTAGATTACTATAATAGTAAGCATAGAAGAAATTGCTACTTTTCACCGGAATGCATGGAAAGTTTCTTGATGTACAAATGGCCGGGAAATATAAGAGAACTTAAAAATATAATAGAAAGATTAGTACTGATATCAGAAGACGTTACAATATCAGAAGACCTTTTTAGAGAACAGGTAAGTCAAGAACCTCTTCAAAATGAAATGACTGAACTTTTTCAAAAAAGTAAAAGTAAACTTCCCCTAAAAGAACAAATGAAAATTCATGAGAAGAAAATTATAGAGCAAACATTAAGAGAGACTGAGACATTGAAAGAAGCAGCAGACAGATTAAAAGTAGATGTTTCTACTATAGTTAGAAAAAAACAAAAGTATGATATAGAATAATATAATAAAAATCAACAACTTCACCATATCTTTATCTGGAGGGAATATAAGAAATGAATTATAAGAAGGGTATTACAATTAAATTAGTATCTTCTATATTAATACTTATTTTAGCACTAAATTTTGAAAAAGCATTAGGAGAGAGATTATATATACTAATAGTTTTAGGACTAGGCTATCTTTTGATAAGTAGTATAAGAGCTTTTCTTAAAAGAAGAAATAGTCCTATGATTATTAGTTTTATCATAGAGATAATGATTATTTTTGCTTTAGAAACTTTATCTAGATATATTGTTAATTACCCTATTCATATATTGTATATACTTACCCTAATAGAAGGAACTTACTTGTTAAAAAGAAAAGAATTTATATATTTTGCTAGCATGGTATTTTTATTATCAAGCTATAAGTTTGTGAATCAAATTTTTCTTTCAAGAAGTTATTCTAAAATTGGAGAGTCTGTATTTTTTATTCTTCTTACATTTTTTATAGTAACAATTATGTATTTACTAAAATATATTCAAAAAGAAAAAGAAAATACAGAGCTAGTATATAAAGAACTAAAAATTGCCTATGATAACTTAAGAAATGAAAAGATAGAAGTTGAAATTAATGAAGAAGAAAAAGAAAAAATTATTTCTCTGACAAAAAGAGAAAGAGAAATATGTAGGTTGACAGCACAAGGGAAAAACAATAAAGAAATATCAAAAGAACTGTACCTTAGCGAAGGTACAGTAAAAAATCACATAACAAATATATTCAATAAATTGAAATTAAGAGATAGGACACAACTGGCAGTTTATTCATTGAAAAACAAAATAAACTAATTTTTTCTATGCAAAAGGCTAAGAGCTAATTTTTTAAGGTGATTTCCTCTGCTGCCAAAATGGTCTAAAGAACTTATTGACTTTTCAGTTAGTTCTTTTTCTAATTTTTTGGCTTTCTCAACCCCTAACAAGCTTACATAAGTCAATTTTTTATTTTCAACATCACTTCCGGTAGGTTTACCTATTTCTTCATTTTTACCTTCTGTATCCAAGATATCATCTTTTACTTGGAAGGCTAAGCCTAAATTTTTGCTAAATTCATCTAAAGAAGAGAATTCTTTATTATTAGCTTTACCTAAAATTCCACCTATCTTACAAGAAGCATTAATTAAAGCTCCAGTTTTGTGAATATGCATATATTTAAGGATTTCAAGATTGTTTTTTTTATGATGAAGGTCTACAATTTGTCCACCAATCATACCCTCCGATCCACTAGCAAAAGATAAAAACTTTCCAGCTTTAAAGATATTTTCTAAATTAGACTTGGGGTTTGTATTCATATCAAAAATAATCTCAAAAGCTTTATTTAAAAGAGCATCTCCTGCCAATACAGCAATATCTTCACCGAATTTTTTATGACATGATGGTTTTCCTCTCCTAAAATCATCATTATCCATTGACGGAAGATCATCATGTATTAAAGAATATGTGTGAATCATTTCTACAGCACAGGCAAAAGGCATAGGAATATTTATATTGTAGTCAAAAATTTCGTAGCTAGCTAAAGTTAATATTGGTCTAATCCTTTTTCCTCCAGCAAAAACGCTATAGTTCATTGCATCATATATCATTTTTTGATGATTATTTTTTTTCTCTAGAAACAATTCCAAATTTTTGTTTATTAAATTCCTTCTATATGATATCCACTCGTTAAATTCTTCCATTTAGTCACCAATCCTTTATTTACTACAAAAATTATATCATTTTACCAAGAATCAAACAATATGCAAAAAGTCATAGGCATAAATGACTATATGTATATAGCTATTTCAGAGGAATTATGTATAATAAATGCGAGGTGATAAATATGAAAAAAATTACAGCAGTATTATTAATTTTATTAACAACATTATTTTTATTTGGATGCAGCCAGGACTACCTTCAAAACTATAAAGAAGCTGTAGAAAAAACTGAAAGCAGGGAATTTGGAAAAGAAAGGATATCAATTAAAATCGAAAATGAGTTTAATGAAGAAAATATTTCCCAGGAAATATTAGAAGAATTAAACTATTTAAAAGACATACAAGTGGAAGTAACATCTTCCTTTAATGAAAGTCAAGAGGAGAGTAAAGTATATATCAAATATAGAGGCTTAGGTTATGACTTGACAGTGTTTTCATCTGAGGAAGAAGTGATCATATATGTGCCTATGATAGGTAGGTATATAGAATTAAAAGAAGAAAATCTAGGCTTTGATGATAATATAAAAGATTTGGAAGAAGTAGAGGATTTAACTTCCAAAATTCAGAAAGAATGGCTTAACCTTCTTCAAAAAGAAAATGTAGTAAAAGGAAAAAAAGATATAATGACAACAAAAGATGGAGATGTTAAAGTAGATTTGTATACTATAAATCCGTCAGAAGAGCAGCTTAGACTTTTTTTGAAAAAAATCTTTGCCCTTTTAAGAAGTGAAGAAGAAAGCTTGAGTAAATTAGTAAAAAGTCAAAATAATGACCTTGATATTGTTAATATAATAGATAATATAGAAGAAGCTGTTGGAAAATTTGAAAAAATAACCTATAAAAACCAAGCCTATATAGACATAGACGGCTACATTGTAAAAGAATATATAGATGTTATTTTTGAAGATTATGATCCAGAGCCTGGTTCTAATTCAATAATATCAGTTAATGTGGAAATAGAAAACTGGGAAAATGAAGAAGTACAAAACATAGAGATACCTGATGTGAATAAAGAAGATATAATTGATATAGACAGTATAGATGATGATTTTCAAAACTTTTTAGACTAGAAGGAGAATAATATGTTAGAAATAAAAAATATAAAAAAATACTTTAATGAAACTAAGGCAGTTGATAATATATCATTTAAGGTTGAAAGAGGAGATATTCTAGGATTACTGGGTCCAAATGGTGCCGGTAAATCTACTACTATCTCTATAATATCAACATTGATAAAAGCAGATGAAGGAAATGTATTATACAAGGGTGTAGATATAGAAAAAGAACCTAAAAAAATCCAAAAACAATTAGGTTTTGTACCTCAAGAGATAGCTTTATATCCTAGTTTATCTGGATACGACAATTTAAAATTTTGGGGAAAAATCTACGGTCTTAAAGGTAATAAGCTAAAAGAAAAAATCGAAGAAGTATCTCAAATCATAGGTATAAACAAAAGACTTAAGGATAAGGTAGAAGAATATTCCGGTGGTATGAAAAGAAGATTAAACATAGGTTCAGCTCTTCTGCATAACCCTGAGATCATAATCCTAGACGAACCTACTGTAGGAATAGATCCTCAGTCTAGAAATCATATATTGGACTCAGTTAAAGAAATCAATAAAAAAGGAAGCACTATAATTTATACAAGCCATTATATGGAAGAAGTAGAGTATCTTTGTGACAAAATATGTATTATGGATGAAGGGAGAATTATTTCTCAAGGAACAAAAGAAGAACTTATTCAGTCTGTTTCTGCTGAAGAAAAGATAATTCTTCAAGTAGAAAATATCAATAAAAAGATGATAGAAGAGATTAAAAAAATATCTTATGTTGATAAAGCTGCTTATGTAAAAAAAGAAATTACAGTGGAGAAAAAAGGAAACAAGGCAGATTATTCAGAGATACTGGAAGCTGTATCTAAAAACCAAGGACATCTTATGTCTATGGATATTAAAAAGCCTGATTTGGAATTTGTGTTCCTCTCATTGACAGGTAGAGCATTAAGGGATTAGGTGATTAGAATGATAAATATATTTTTAAAGGATCTAAAACTATTTTTTTCTGACAAAAAAACATTAGCTTCAATAATACTTATGCCTATTATTCTTACTACAATCTTAAGTTTTGCTTTATCTGGATCATTTGGTGAAGCAGGAAGTGATTGGACATTAAATATTGGAGTGGTGAAAGAGTATGATAAAAATTCTGAAGAAGATAAATTTATAGACTTTATGCTTGATTTTGCTGAAAGATATGATGTAGATATAGAGAAATTTGCAGATGGAGAAAAGCAATTTGAAGAATTCAATCCTGAGAAAATTTTCTTCCAAGATTATCTCGGCAATGAAGAAATCAAAAAATTCCTAAGCTATGAAGTTATGAGCAAGAAAGAAGGATTAAAAAAATTGGGAAACAAAGAAATTTCTTCCTTGGTCATCTTACCGAAAAATTATATGTATGATATGTATATAAATACCTTTACAAACTTTAGAAATAAGTTGGAAATAAGGGTTATATCCCATCCAGATATGAATTACAGCGGTAGTATAACAAGAGAACTAATGAAAAACTTTAACAATATAATGTCTTCAATAATTATTTCTAAAAATGTTTATTTTGAATCCGTTTCTCCCTATCTTAATTCAGAAGAAATAGGGGAAAACATAAGTAAAATACTAAGTAGTAATGAATACAAAAATGATGGAATAAATATAGAAGAAAGAAGAGTAGATTCAAAAAACTATATAAGTAGTTTTGCATACTATACAGTAGCTATGCTTGCTATGTTTGTGCTATTTATTTCAAGTTACGGCGGGAAATTTATTTTAGATGAAAAAAGAAACAATACATTTCAGAGGCAAATAGTTTCAGGAAAAAATTTAAGCCGGATATTAACAGGAAAGTTTTTAATGATGTTTACAATGGTTTTAATTCAATCTTTAGTAATGATAAGTTTCTCGAGATTAGTTTTTAAAATTAACTGGATAAACTTACCCCAGATTATATTTATAACACTTTTATCATCATTGATGGTGGCCTCTTTAGGATTAATGATTACTGTAGTAACTTTAAAGACTAATAACTACAAAGTATCAGATGCTTTTTCAAGCGGGGTAGTTCAGATTCTTGCCCTATTTGGTGGAAGTTATATACCTTTGGAGACTATGCCTAAATTTATTGGAGCAGTAGGTAGGTATACTCCAAATGGTGCATTACTTAAAGCTTATATAAAAACCTTAGAAGGATATGGATTCTCAAATATTACAGAGCATATATTGGTACTAATAGTAAACATTTTAGTGTTTTCTATAATTAGTATTTTAATCATAAGGAGGAAGTCCCATGCTGAATTTATTAAATCTTAGATTAAAACTATTAAAAGATGATAAGTGGATGATAATCATAATGATTGCTATGACTCTTGTTTTGACATTTGTATTTACTTCCTCTATGTCTGGAGAATATAAACCATCCGCAGTTCTTATAGATTACGACAAAAGCGATATATCACAACAATTCATTAAAGAGTTAGAAAAAAGCATATCTATCAATTTTAAAGTGACAAATGCAGAAGAAGGAAAAGATTTAGTAGAAAAAGGAAATGTAGTAGGCGGCCTTATAATTCCTAAAGGATTTAGAGATGATATAATAAAAAATAAAAGCACTAATTTAGAACTTATAAAATCCAAAGATTCACTAGAAATATTTCAACTTCAAAACACTATAAGAAGTGAAATTTTTAAACTAAAGACAAATTACAAAACAGCCTTAGCTACAGTGGAAATACTAGAAAAAGAAGGGATTCAACTTGAAAATGATACAGTAAAAAAAATATATGACAAGGGTGTAGAGAATTGGTATTACAGAAATCCAATAACTTTAGAAACATCAGTATTTGAAATTGAATCTGATTGGGCATATAATCCTAGAATACATTATTTGGTTGGTTTCACACTATTTTTTTCCACCTTCACAATAGTATTTGTAGCAGGAGATATATTAAAAGAAAAACAAGACCATACTTGGTATAGAAAACTAGTTTCTCCACTAGCAAAATGGAAAATAATGACAAGTCTTTTGATTACAACCTTTGCAGTAGGTTTTTCACAAATACTATTGATGGTTTTAGCAGGAAAATATATATTTGATATAAATTGGGGTATGAATATTATTTTTGTATTGGGAATTTATGGAGCATTTGTCTTCACATTTACCTCCATAGGACTGACAATAGCAGGTATAGTAAAAAACTACGAGCAGCTGGGTTCTATAGTTCCTATAATACTTGTAGCTGCTGCCATGTTGGGAGGAACTATGTGGCCTCTGGAAATAATTAATTCTAAAATACTACTAACTTTGTCGAATTTAATGCCCCATAAGTGGGCAATGGATGTTTTGACTCATACAGCAGCCTATGGATTTAATGGTGAAATTTATTTTCGCTCCTTTTCAGTATTAATACTAATGGGTACAATATATTTACTAGTAGGAATTAAACTCTCATCTGTAAAGAAATAAAACAGTAATTTTACATAGATAAAATAGCAATTCAACCTTGACATTCACAAATATAAGGTTTATGATATTATACAACAATTTAATTACGTGTCTTATCACGAGAAGTAGAGGGACGGGCCCTATGAAACTTCGGCAACCTACGTAAAACGCAAGGTGCTAATTCCCCCAGGATTATCCTGAAAGATAAGAGGAATATGAAATTCTAATCGCTTCTTATCGAAGCGATTTTTCTTTTATCAATAAAAATTGAAAAGGAGTTTAAACTATGAAAAACTATCAAATTGAAAGCAACTGTGTACAAGGTACTTACAACCCTAAATCCGGAGAACCAAGAGTTTTGCCAATAACTCAAAGTACAACTTACAAATACTACAATTCAGACGATCTTGCTGAATTATTCGATTTAAAAAGCGATCAGCATATGTATTCTAGGATAAGCAACCCTACGGTATCTGCCTTTGAAGATAAAATTAATCTTTTAGAAGGTGGGGTAGGAGCTTTAGCAGCTTCTTCAGGACAAGCGGCAACTACATTGGCTATTCTAAATATATGCAGTGCTGGAGATCATATAATTGCAGCATCTACAATATATGGTGGGACCTTTAATCTTTTAAAAGTTTCCTTAAAAAAATTAGGAATAGAAGTTACATTTGTTAATCCTGATTGTGAATATGAAGAGATTATCAATGCTAGCAAAAGTAATACAAAGATACTATTTGGAGAAACAATAGGAAATCCAGGATTGAATATTTTAGATTTTGACAAATTTGCTAAAGCAGCTAAAAAAATAGATATTCCATTTATAGTTGATAACACGTTAGCTACACCTATCCTATGCAGTCCACTAGATCATGGAGCCGATATAGTAATACATTCCGCAACTAAATACATAGATGGGCATGCAACAAGTGTAGGAGGAGTAATCATCGACGGCGGGAAATTCAACTGGGACAATGGAAAGTTTCCAGACTTGGTTCAACCAGATGAAAGCTACCACGGTGTTCAATATGTTAAAGACTTCGGAGAGAAAGCCTATATTACAAAAGCAAGAGTGCAAATGTTGCGAGACTATGGAATGACTCTAAGTCCCTTTAATGCATTTTTATTCCATAAAGGGTTAGAAACCCTTCATCTTAGAATGGAAAGACACTCCGAAAATGCTTCTAAACTAGCCTTATTCTTAGAAGAACATGAAGGTGTAGAATGGGTAAATTATCCGAAATTAGAAAGTCATAAAACCTATGATTTAGGTAATAAATATCTTGCAAAGGGTGGTGGAGGAATACTATCTTTTGGTATAAAAGGAGGAGCTGAAGCTGGTAAAAAGTTGGCTGAACACTTAGAATTAGCTTCACTGGTAGTTCATTTAGGAGATTTAAGAACAAGTATTTTACATCCTGCAAGTACTACCCACAGACAGCTTACAGAAGAAGAACAAATAAAATCCGGTGTACTTCCGGACCTTATAAGGGTATCAGTTGGCATAGAAAATATAGATGACATAATAGACGACTTTAACAAAGCAATAAGGGAAGTGATTTAATGCCTATAATAATCTCAGAAAATCTTCCTGCATATTCTACATTAAAAAAAGAGAATGTATTCGTAATGAAAAACTTAAGAGCACAAACTCAAGATATAAGGCCTTTAAAAATTGCTGTAGTAAATTTAATGCCAAAAAAAATAGAGACAGAAACTCAGTTAATAAGGATGTTGGCAAACACGCCTCTTCAAGTTGAACTAAAACTTGTTCATATGGAATCTCACGAAACTAGAAATACAAAACAAGACCACCTTAACAATTTTTATAAAACCTTTGAAGATATAAAAAAAGAAAAATTTGATGGAATGATTATAACGGGAGCTCCAGTTGAAACTATACCCTACCAAGATGTAGATTATTGGGAAGAATTCAAGGAGATTTTAGAATTTACAAAAACAAATGTTTTTAGCACCCTTCACCTATGTTGGGGAGCACAAGGGGCTCTTTATTATCACTATGGTATTAGGAGATATTTTTTGGACAAAAAACTATTTGGTGTATTTTCCCACCAAGTGATAGAACCAACTTCAAGACTAATGAGGGGATTTGATGACGAGTTTTATGCTCCTCATTCTCGACATAGTCAGATTTTAGAAGAAGAGTTGAAAAAAGTACCTAAGTTAAAAATTCTAGCTAAATCCGAAGAAGCTGGAGTTCACATAGCAGCAACAGAAAATATGAGACAGATATTTATACAAGGTCATGGAGAATATGATAAAGAAACCCTAAAAAATGAATACTTAAGAGATTTAAAAAAAGGAGAAAATATTCAAATACCCAAAAACTACTTTATAGAGGATGATCCGCAAAAAGACATAAGAATAAAATGGAGAGGACATTCTAACCTATTATTTAGCAACTGGCTAAATTACTGTATATATCAAGAAACTCCATATAATTTAGAAGACTTAAAATAATGAATCTATAAAAGAAAATACTCCCATGTATAAAATCTACTTACAATAAGATTTTTTCTTGGGAGTATTTTTGTGTTAAAATTATAAAACAAGGATAAAAATGTATTAAAAATTAATTATAGTGGTATATAATAAATATGATTTTAAAAACTTGCAGAAAAGGTGGTAAAATTGAAAAAAAACAAAGAAATAAGAGAGCTGACCATAAAAGAAAATATAATAGGTAAAACTTCAAATTTTTTCAGTAAAAGAAGACAA
>CAYMUD010000025.1:0-12741 GCA_964393495.1 uncultured Clostridia bacterium
ATCTTCAGCAAATACCAACAGCTAAAGATATAGAAGAAGTAAGAATAAAAGAATTCAAAAAAGAAATTAAGAAAACAGTAAAAAAAGAAGATTTAAGAAAGTATCTTGATATAGTTGACCAAATAATGGATGATGATATTACATCAGTAGACATTGCAGCAGCTATGATAAAAATGTATGTAGACAAAGATGAAGAAGTAAAAGAACAAGAAGAATCAGATGTTTTTGGAGATACAGGAGCAGAGCCTGGAATGGTAAGATTGTTTATCAATGTGGGTAAAAAAGATAATGTAAGACCTGGAGACATTGTAGGAGCTATAGCAGGAGAAACTAAAATGTCAGGAAAACTTATAGGGACAGTAGATATATTTGATAAATATACATTCGTAGAAGTACCAAGAGAAAATGCAAGAGAAGTACTTACTATTATGAGAAATAATCAAATCAAGGGTAGACCAATAGTAATCGAACCAGCTAAAGGAAAAGATAAAAGATAAATGTATATTTAAGCTTAAAAGTGGTATAATTCTAATAAGAAAGTTATTAACTTCAATAATTTTAGTGGCGAAAATAACTTTAAAATGTTAAAGGAGAGAATTATATGGCTAAATTAAGTGTAATTGAAGGAATCGGACCAGCTTATGAAGAAAAACTTAAAGAATTTGGAGTAAACTCAATTGAAAGCTTGCTAGAAATTTGTGTTGATAAAAAAGGTAGAAAAGAATTAGCAGTAAAAGTAGATCTTTCAGAAAAACTAATTCTTAAATGGGCAAATCACGCTGACCTTATGAGAATAAAAGGAGTAGGCGGAGAATATGCTGAACTATTAGAAGCTTCCGGAGTAGACACAATACCGGAGTTAGCTCAAAGAAATCCTGAAAACCTTTATAAAAAAATGGTAGAAGTTAATGAAGAAAAGAAACTAGTAAGGAAATTACCTACTGAAAAGCAAATACAAAAATGGGTAAAAGAAGCAGATTCTTTACCAAGAGCATTAAATTATTAACATCATAGATACGAACCACGGAATTTTTTTGAATTTCGTGGTTTTTTTTAACATAAAATATAAATTTGAATTATTTATATGATATAATAAGGATACCTTTAAAGAATATATATACAAAGGAGTATAATTGTGATTAAAATAATAGCAGACTCAACTTGTGATTTAAGTGATGAAATTTTAAAAAAGTATAATATTTCAACTGTGCCATTGAATATTATGATAAATAATAAAAATTATAAAGATAGAATTGATATACAACCGGAAGAATTTTATGAAATGCTACCAAAATTAAAAAAACTACCAACAACTTCTATGCCAAGTCCTTCAGAATTTACTAAGGAGTATAAAAAAGCCGAAGATGAAGGGTTTGATGAGATACTATGTATATGTATGTCAAGTGGGACCAGCGGATCTTATCAATCTGCTGTAATTGCTCAAAAGGAATATCTAGAAGAAAACAGCAATGTTAAAATTCACGTTGTTGATTCAAAGTGCATGAGTCATGGTAGTGGATATCTTATTTTGAAAAGTTCTTTATTAAAAGAAAAGGGAGCTACTTTTAGTGAGTTAGTAGACTTTAATGAAACATATAAGACTAATGTAAAACATTTTTTGTCAGTAGATGACTTAAACAATCTTATAAAAAGTGGAAGATTAACAAATGTAAGTGCTATGATAGGAAAATTATTAAGGGTAAAACCAATAATGTCTATGAAAAATGGAAAAGGAGCAATAGTTGCAAAAGTAAGAGGTACTAAGAAAGTATACGATCATTATATTAGCGAATTTAAGAAAAGAGTAGACGAAGAACTCACAGATTTTATTATTATAGGATATACATCGGACTTATCATATGCTGAAGAGTTAAAGAAAAAATTAATTGAAAGAATAAATTTAACTGATACTATTTATGTAATGCAAATGGGAGTATCAGTTGGAACTCATGTTGGATTAAGGGGATTATCAATGTTTTTTATAGAAAAGGGTCATAGACATGACGGACTTGTATATAATCAGATGAATCAACTTCTAGACAAAAAAGATGAGATATTAAAAATGATGAATAGAATCAAAAATAAATAAAACTATAATAACTAATATTAAAACCAATTTTATTGGCATATGCTAATAAAATTGGTTTTTTATATTCAATTTTTTAAAATTTAGTGTTATAATAAAAGCCAATATAAACTCATATCTTAAGTAATTAGAACAATTTCGATGTTCAGAATACAAAACCGCAGGAATATAATTGAATAACATTATCAATAATAATATAAATAATTTTTTAGTTAATAGATTTGACAGAAAGGAATGGTGTCATGAATTACATCCCTGTTTTACTTATTCTCATACCCATAGTTGCATCTATGGTAGTTTATCTAACTTACAACAAGTATGGGAATTATATTGTTTTCTTAAGCCAAGGAGCTATAAGCATATTAGCTATTAGATTCTTTCAATTAAGTGAAGGATTTAAAGAACCGGTATTTCTGAACTTAGGCAATTGGAATCAGACTGTAGGTATAGTATTAAAAAACGATAGCTTATCTTTTGCTTTTATTACTTTAACAATAATAATGTGGTGGTCGGCAATACTTTACTGTTGGAAGATAAGAGGTCAGGATTCTAAATTTATGTTTCTTCTTATATTCTTAGAGGGTATCTATCTAGGTATGCTTCAAACAAATGATATATTTAATCTTTTTGTTTTTATTGAATTAATTACAATTTTGTCTACAATTCTTATTTTATATAAAAAAGATGGTTTTTCCGTAAGAGCCGGATTGTATTATTTATTGTTTAATAGTGTAGGAATACTGTTCTATTTACTTGGAATGGTTATGATATACAATCTTATGGGTACTTTAAATATAGAAATACTAACTGAAAAGCTAGAAATGGTTGAGAATGTAAGATTTTTAACTATAAGTTACATCTTTATCATGGCGGCAGTTGGAGTAAAATCAGCTTTTTTTCCAGTATTTAACTGGCTTCCAAAAGCTCACAGTGCAGCACCATCATCCATATCAGCTTTACTATCAGGTTTACTTGTTAAAGCAGGATTATACGTATTTATTAGAATGAATGAAATGTATACAAGTGTAAGTTTAGGTAATTTCTTTTTGGTTTTGGGGTTCTTCTCTGCTTTAATAGGTGTAATATTTGCATTAAGTCAAAAAGATATAAAGCAAATTCTTGCTTTTCATACGGTTTCTCAAGTTGGAATAATGATGATAGGGTTGAATTCGGTAGATCAAACAAAGATTATTGGTGGTCTTATGCATATTTTTAATCATGCTTTCTTCAAGTCTCTTTTATTTTTAGGTGCTGGCGTTATTATTGCCAGATACAATAAAAGAAAAGTTACAGAAATAAGAGGTGTATTTAGAAAAATGCCTCTAGTTTCTATTTTAATGATAATAGGAATGCTTTCGATTTCAGGAGCTCCTATGTTTAATGGATATGTAAGTAAAAGTATAATCAAATATGGACTTAAAGGCAATATAATAGCTGAATATGCTTTTGCTATAATTAACCTAGGAACAATAATGTCTTTTTTAAAAATGTCTCAGATATTTTTAAAGGATAATGAATACAGTAGAGGAATTACCGTAGCTAAAAAAGATAGGTTTTTAAGTGTTAAATTAGCAATGGCAATACCAGCAGCTTTTTGTATTATCTTAGGAATATTCTATACTCCTATAGTTAGTTATATATTAAATGTAGATATATCTTACGTTCATAGTATGGAGATATCAAACTTAGTTGACTACTTAATTAATATAGGAATAGGATTTATAATATACAAGTTGGTAATTGAGAAAGATTATAAGTTCATAAGAGTATTAAGACATACAAATATATCTTTTAGTACATCCAACTATCTACTTATATTATATATTTTTATAATGATGATTTGGAAATGGTGATTTTAAAAGGGAGGATATTATGAGAAAAGAAAAAGATAAAATCAATGCAATTATTCTTGAAGTTACATCTTTAATATTAGAACTAGGAGGAAAAGACATATGTATTCATGAAGAAGAAAAAAAGGATAAATATTTAATAAAAATAACTATTTCTCATACTCATATAAATAACGAAATAATAGAAAAATTAAATAAAACATTAAATTCAGATAATGTTGGAGAAGTAGAAGGTTATTATTGGGAATTATTAGGTAAAGGTAAAAACAGAGACAATTTGTATATTATCGGCAGTTTAATAGATAAGGCAGAAATACGATATATAAATGACGATGAACTTGAAATAATAATGCAAAGAGAAAAGCGGTAGTTTATGAGAAGATTAAAAAATAACTATAAACTTTTTATAGTTTTAATGGGGTTTTGGCTTTTCCTTAATTTGAGTTTGCGACCTCTAAACTTATTTGTAGGAGTAGTAGTTTGTTTATTTGTAACTAGGTTTTCTGAAGGGATACTATACAATCATAGAGGGTTTGTATTTAAGGTAATAAAATTTAAAATAATTATTCCCTACACTCTAAACTTAATAAAGGAAATATATATTTCATCTTTTAGCTATATAAAAAGAATAATCAAAAAAGATTGTCAACCTTTTATAACTGAAGTGGAACTTAAGGTTAAAGACCCACTAATTATAACTATTATCTCAAATTCTATTACTTTAACTCCCGGTACAATAACAGTGAATGCTGAGGGAAACAAATTAACCGTGCTGTCACTAAAGGATTGTAAAGATGGACCAGAAACGGTGAGAAAAGAAATAAGAGAAAATTTCGAAAGATATTTTATTTAACATAATTGGAAGGATGAATATTATGATTTTAATTATAACTATGTTTTTGCTGGCTGGGGCAATGTTGTTTTCTTTGGTAAGATTAATAATCGGTCCTACTATATGGGATAGATTGTTATCGTTGAACCTTATTTCGGCAAAAACTATATTGTTAATAGCCTTATATGCTGTATATACAGAAAGACCTGTTCTATTGGATATTTCTTTATCTGCAGGAATAATAGGTTTTTTGACGATTACATTATTTGCAAGATTCATTATGGCAGGAGGTAGATCTAATTGATAGGTAGGATTCTTTTGGTTATTTCATGGGTTTACATATTTTTTGGAATTTTGGGTATATTTAGATTTTCAAATATGTATTCTAGATTATTGACCAGTAGTAAAATTGACACAGTAGCTTCAATTACAGCTATAATAGCTCTTATTTTTTATACGGGAATAGGAGAATATACTGTGAAATTGATATTAATTTTAGTTTTCATATTAATCACAGGACCTATAAGCAACCATATTATAGTTAGATCAGCATATTTAAATGAAATACCTGTTGATGAGAAGGAGGTAAAGGGATGGAAACTGTAGCCTTAGCAAATTTTTTTCAAATACTTTTGATTATTATAACTGTAGCAATGGTAGCAAATAAAAATAATACTATAGTAGCTATTTTATTTTCTGTTTCATCTTTATTTCTAGCTCTACTTTTTTTTCTCAACAAGGCGCCGGATGTAGCTCTTGCTGAAATTGCTGTAGGTAGTGCAATAATGCCCTTAATACTAATAATAGCTATTTCAAAGCAGCGGGAATATGTAGTTATAACTCATGTAAAAGATGATTTTATAAATTCTTTAACAGGTGAAGGAAGAAGGGTACTCCAAGAATTTGCAGATAATAACAACTTAGAATTAAAAATTTATGATAGAGAGATAGATAACATTAAAGGAATATTTAGAGAAAGAAATGTTGATTTAATAATAGATAGATCAGAAAATAATGAGACATATTATTTAAGAGGTAAAAAAAGTAGTTTACTAATTAGCAAACTGGAAAATAAGGTTAAGAATATTGAAAATATAAAAATCATTAAAGAAGAAGAGGTAGAAACTAATGATTAAGAAAATAAGTTTAATCGGTATGTTGGTATTTATTCTAGTTGTTTTTTCAACTAACATTTTGTGGCTGGAGGACAATATTGATACGACTACAAAAGATTATTATATAGAAAATTCATTATATGAAACTGGGTCTAAAAATATAGTTACTGGAATTTACTTGGATTATAGATTGTTTGACTCTATTTTTGAAACAAGTCTATTACTTATAACAGTTTCAGGGATTACCTTTATGTATAAAAAAGAAGATAGGTCATTATAGAAAGGAGTTAAGCATGAAAAATTCACAATTATTAGTATGTATAAGTCGAGTACTTTTTCCTTTTATCTTAGTATTTGGATTTTATGTGATTATAAACGGTCATCTTACTCCAGGAGGTGGTTTTCAAGGAGGAGCTATTTTAGCAACAGCTATACTCATAACATATTTCATCATACCTGAAAGAATAAATATAATAGATGGACTAGTAAGGCTTGAAAAACACCTGTTTTTATGGATTATAGTGGTAGGTTCTTTGAGTTTAATTACAAAAGGAACTTTTTTTACAAATCCACTGCCTATACCTGCAGGAATTAGCTTTAAAAGAATATTTTTAGTGTTGCTAAACTTTCTTATTGGCAGCAAAGTTGCAATTGGTTTAGTAGCTATTTTTACAAGTTTTATTGAAGAAGGAAGGAGTTAATATGAACCCAATACTATCATTTATTATTATTATAATTGGTTTATACGGAATGGTTACCAGTGAAAATATTATAAAATCTATTATATGTTTTAGTATAATAGAAACCGCGCTAATACTTTTGTTCTTGAATTTAGGAAATGTTGGATTAGGAGATATACCAATAATAGTAGAAGGCATAACTAATATGGTAGATCCACTTCCTCAAGCATTGATGATAACTACTATAGTAATTGGTGCTTCTACAACCGCACTTGCTTTTATGATAAGCATTAAAATTTTTCATTACTATGGTACTTTAGAATGGGATGAGTTACTAGAAAGAGAAGGTTAAAATGAAAGTAGAATTTATACCAGTTTTATTGGTATTAATACCTATAATAACGGGAGTTTTCATATATATTACTCACCACTATAGATTTAATATGTTGATATTTCTCGCTCAAGGTCTTGTTTCCGGCTTATCTTTCAGATATTACATGTATTTTAATAAGTTTAAAAATGAGCTTTACTTAAATCTAGGAAACTGGAGTGAAAAAATTAGTATAGTATTAAAAAACGACTATCTTTCTATGGCTTTTATATTTTTAACTATTATAATCTGGTGGATGGTGATTATATATTCTTGGAAGGAGAGAAAAAAAGATTCTAAATTTTACTTTTTCTTGCTTTTTTTAGAAGGAGTTTTCTTTGGGTTGCTTCAAACAAATGATTTGTTTAATCTTTTTGTATTCATAGAAATTACCACGATAATATCAACGATACTTATTTTGTACAATATGACGGGGGAGTCTGTTAGGGCAGGACTATATTATCTTCTTTTCAATAGTGTAGGAGTTATGTTTTTTCTATTAGGTATGGCATTTATTTATTATTCAGAAGGAACTTTAAACATTAATATATTAACGGAGAGAATAAATATTTGTCAGGGACTAAATCTCACTAACATTTCCTATATTTCGATTATGGCAGCAGTTGGAGTAAAATCTGCATTTTTTCCTGTTTATAATTGGCTTCCAAAAGCTCATAGTGCAGCACCTTCAGTTATTTCAGCATTGCTTTCAGGCTTGCTAGTAAAAAGCGGCATTTACGTTTTTATAAGAATAAATATGATGTATGGTCTGGAAACCTTTAGGGAGTTTTTTATAATATTAGGATTGTTTACTGCTATATCGGGCGGAATTTTTGCTGTAAGCCAAAAAGATATAAAACAGATTTTAGCCTTTAGTACAGTATCACAAATTGGGATAATAATAATAGGTTTAAATCAGGTAGATGGAAACATTACTGGAGGAATAATCCATATCTTTAGTCATGCTTTTTTTAAATCTTTATTGTTTTTAAGTGCGGGGATTATAATTAATAACTATAAGGAAAAGGACACTAATTTAATAAGAGGAATGTTTCATGAACTTCCATTGGTAAGCATAGGGGTAATCATAGGATTTTTATCAATATCAGGAATGCCATTTTTTAGTGGATATATAAGTAAAAGCATTATAAAATACGGTTTAAAATATGACTTTCTAGTATATATGATGTATCTTATCGATGTATTAACAATTACTTATTTTATGAAGATACTGCAAATTTTCAAAGAACCAAGGGATTTAAAAATAAAATACAAACTTAAAGTAAAATTGAATTCAGAGATTCCAATTTTTATTTTAGGTCTAATATCCATAGGTCTAGGAATTTTTTATCAACCTATTTGGGAGTTACTTTTAAAGACATCAGTTAATAAAATTGATTTTTTTGTTTTCGAAGAATGGATGATATATTTTTCAAAATTAATAATTGCTTATTCAACATACAAATTAATAGTTGAAAAAGATTATAATTTGATAAAAAAAATAAGAAAAACAAATATTTCCTTTCCTAATACAAACTACCTATTCATTATATTTATCACTACAATGTTAATATGGAAGCTGTAGATAATTAAATATATATTAAATTTTCTTAAGAATAAAATCATTGCAAACGTTTTAAATTTATAATATAGTATAATTGATTCACTGAAAAAATATTTATTATTACATAATAACTAACATTAAATATAAGTAAAATTACATAATGAATAAAGTACGGATATAAATTCAAAGAGAATTTTGAGGAAAGTTCTCTTTGAATTATTATCAAATATATATTAATAGGAGGAATTAAATGTTAAGAAAAATCACGGTTTTACTGCTAGTGGTAGCTATGGTGTTTAGTTTAGCAGCTTGTGGACAGCCAGCTGATGAGCCAGAAGAACCAGCAGAAGGTGAAGAAGCAGCAGAAGGTGAAGAAGCAGCAGACGAATCAGGTAATTGGAAAATTGGTATTGCAACAGGTACTGTTTCACAAAACGAGGAAGAGTACAGAGCTGCTGAGCAGGTACAAGAAAAGTACGGCGAAGAGCATGTAATTATCCAAACTTATCCGGATAAATTTATGGATGAGCAGGAAACAGTTATTGCTAATATAGTAGGTATGGCATCAGATCCTGATGTTAAAGCTATTTTAGCTGTACAGGCTATTCCTGGTACAGTTGCAGCCTTCGAAAAAGTAAGAGAAATGAGAGGGGACGACATATTACTAATATCTGGTAGTGTTGCAGAAGACCCAGCAATGGCATCTTCAAGAAATGATATAGCATTACAGATAGATGAATTAGGAATGGGACCTGCAGCAATCGAACAGATTAAAAAGCAAGGCGCTGAAACTTTCGTACACTATTCTTTCCCAAGACATATGTCTTATGCTTTATTATCAGCAAGAAGAGATATATGGAAAGAACTATGTGCTGAAGAAGGAATCGAATTTGTTGAAGTAGATGCACCAGATCCTACAGGAGATGCTGGAATATCTGGAGCACAACAATTTATCCTTGAAGATGTTCCAAAACAAGTTGATAAATATGGTAAGGATACAGCATTTTTCTCAACGAACTGTTCAATGCAGCCACCATTAATTAAATCTGTATATGATACAGGTGCTATTTATCCTCAACCTTGTTGTCCATCACCATATCACGGATTCCCATCTGCTTTACAAATAGATATTCCTGAAGAAAACCAGGGAGATACTGAATGGATGATAGAACAGATAAGAGCTAAAATGGAAGAAAATGATATGACTGGTAGAATGTCTACTTGGCCAGTACCAATGGCAATGACATTTATTAGATCAGGAGCAGACTATGCTGTTCAATGGATACAGGGAGATATAGAAAGCAAATTTGATCAAGCTGAAATGGAAAGAATAATGTACGAAGATACAGGATATGAAATGACCTTTACTCCATTAGAACAAGACGGCGTAGTATATGAAAACTACCTCATGATATTGAGTGATTACGTAGACTTATAAAAAACAATAAATAAAAACAGCAAGATTATTTGATAGCAAGATTTTAAAATCTTGCTATCAACTTTTTAAGACTTATGGAGGTATTAGATGGACAAAGAGTATTTATTAGAAATGAAAGGTATTACCAAATCTTACTACGGTAATACTGTACTTAAAAATGTCGATCTTTCAATTAAACCAGGAGAGATTCACTGTTTGATGGGTGAAAACGGAGCAGGAAAATCAACACTGATGAACATTCTATTTGGAATGAATGTAATTCATTCAACTGGTGGGTTTGAAGGGGAGATATTTTTTGATGGAGAAAAAAGAGATATAAGATCGTCTTTTGATGCAATGAATTTGGGCATTGGTATGGTTCATCAGGAATTTATGCTTATTCCAGATTACAGCATTACAGAAAATATAAAATTAAATAGAGAATTAACTAAGGACAATTTTGTTAGTAGATTATTCGGGCCGAGATTAAAAACAGTAGAATATGCAAAGATGGGTAGAGATGCAAGAAAAGCTTTAGATAAAGTAGACATGAATATAGACGAATGGATTAGAGTTGCTGGATTACCTGTAGGATATATGCAGTTTATAGAAATAGCAAGAGAAATAGATAAAACAGGAATTAAATTTTTAGTATTTGATGAACCTACAGCTGTTCTTACAGAAAGTGAAGCATCAAACTTATTAAGAATAATGAGAAAACTTGCAGATTCAGGAATAGCAATACTATTTATAACACATAGATTAGATGAAGTAATAGAAATATCAGATAATATAACTGTATTAAGAGACGGAGAATTAGTAGCTAAAAAGAAAACATCAGAAACTACTAGTAGAGAAATTGCAGAGCTTATGGTAGGAAGAAAAATAGAATTATCAGGAAAAGAAAAAAAAGATATAGATAGGACTAAGGATCCTATATTAGAACTTAAAGACTTCAAAGTAAAAATGCCTGGTGAGGAAGTTAAGGGTATAAACCTCAAACTCTACGAAGGTGAAATTTTAGGTATTGGAGGATTGGCAGGACTTGGCAAACTTGGGATATCAAATGGCATTATGGGATTGTATCCAACATCAGGAGATATAATTTTGCGTGGAGAAAAAATAACTAATCCACTCACTAAAGAAATGCTGGAAAAAAGGATTGCTTTTGTTTCTGAAGATAGAAAAGAAGTTGGTCTTGTTATTGATGCTTCAATAGAATTAAACACTGTTTTTACAGCTATGAATATAAATGGAGAATATTTGAAGGATTATAAATTTTTTACTCTTAGAGACAAAAAACGAATTAAAGAACGTGCAGAACAGATGATAAAAGATTTAGATATAAGATGTACAAATTCAAAACAAATGGTAGGAAACCTTAGTGGAGGAAACCAGCAAAAGGTATGTATTGCAAGGGCTCTTACTCAGAATCCAGAAATAATTCTTGTATCAGAACCTACGAGAGGTATAGATATTGGAGCAAAAAAGATTGTACTTGATTTACTTAAAAAATTAAATAAAGATTATAATATGACTATAATAATGACTTCCTCAGAACTTAATGAATTGAGGGGTATATCCGATAGAATTGCCATAGTAACCGAAGGGAAAATAGCAGGAATACTTCAACCGGAAGATAGCGATGCAAACTTTGGTTTATTAATGGCTGGAAAATCTATAGAAGAAGATAGGGGGGATCGAGATGGCAACATTCATTAAAGATATTGGATTTCCTAGATTTTTGATGTCACTTTTACTAATTGTAATATTGGTGACTGCTATAGTAGTGGGAATACCAATCGGAATGGTATTAACAGATCTTGTTCAAAGAGTTGGGATGTATGGAGTAATAGTACTGGCAATGGTTCCTTCAATACAATCTGGAACTGGACCAAACTTTGCTGTTACAATTGGTATTGTACTAGGACTTTTAGCAGCTACAACAGCTATTGAATTTAACCTTGTTGGAATGTGGGCGTTTTTGTTTGCAATCGCAATGGCTCTTCCTCTTTCTATAATTGTTGGACTTTTGTATGGAAAATTATTAAATGCCTGTAAAGGTGCAGAAATGACCATATCAACCTATACTGGTTTTTCTATTGTACAGTTAATGTGTATTGCTTGGATAGTAATACCATTTAATAGTCAAATAATGCGTTGGCCTATAGGTAAAGGATTAAAGACGACATTTACACTTGAAAGTACCATATATAAAGTACTGGATAATTTTCTTTACTTCAAAATAGGAGAGGTGGAAATACCTACAGGATTGTTACTTTTTTTCTTTGCAGCTTGTCTCTTAGTTTATGCTTTTACCCAAAGTAAAATGGGAACAGCTATACAACTTGGTGGTATGAACAATAAATTTGCAGTTGCATCAGGTGTAGACATTGATAGAGGAAGATTAGTGGCTAACGTTATTTCAACTTATTTAGGAGCTGTTGGGATTATTGTTTATTCACAAAGTTTTGGTTTCATTCAACTTTATACTGCTCCTCTTATGATGGCATTTCCGGCAGTAGCAGCAGTATTAATAGGTGGAGCAACGGCTAGTAGGGCAAAGGTAAGTCACGTTATTATTGGAGTTATTTTATTCCAAGGTGTTCTTACAAGTTCAATGCCCGTATTAAATGAGATTATTCCATTTGGAAGTGTTGCAGAAATTTCAAGAATGGTTATACAAAACGGAATAATTCTATACGCTCTTACTAAAGTGGATGGAGGACAGTAATATGGCAGATATAGCAAAAAGTAAAAATAAAACAAGTATAAAAAGTATATTAACCAAAAATGTAGTTACCCTTATATTTGTATTTTTAACAGT
>CAYMUD010000026.1:0-12488 GCA_964393495.1 uncultured Clostridia bacterium
AACAAAAAGTCTAGATAGATGACTGTCAAAACAGAACTCGGCTTATAGATTTACTATTTTATAATCGAAAGCATATTGAATATGCTTTCGATTATTTTATTTTAGTGAATAATAATATTTTTTTTCTGTTTAATAAACGGCTAAAATTAAGCAAAAAGTTACACAATAGTAAAATATTAAGCATATGCCAATAATTTCTTATTGAAATTGATAGCAATTATTGTTAAAATATTAATAATGGAGGTGTGTTATGAAAAAAGGAAAAAGAATATCAGATGCAGTTATCAGAAGATTGCCAAAGTATTATAGATATTTAGGTGATTTAGTTAGTACAGATATTAACAGGATTTCTTCAAGTGAACTTAGTAAACTTACGGGGTTTACAGCTTCACAAATCAGACAAGATCTTAACAATTTTGGTGGGTTCGGACAACAAGGGTATGGATATGATACAAAGAGGCTTCAGGTAGAAATAGGTAAAATATTGGGATTAAATAAAAAGTACAAAGCAATTATAATTGGAGCAGGTAATATAGGACAAGCTATTGCAAACTATGCTAGATTCTATGAAGAGGGATTTGAAGTTCTAGCATTATTTGATAAAAACCCGAAGCTGATTGGTTTGAAAATCAGAGATATTGAAATAAAAGATATTGATTACTTAGCAGAATTTATAACAAACAATGAGATTCAATTTGGAGTAGTCTGTACTCCTAAAGAAACAAGTCAAGATATGGCAGATATATTAATAGAAAATGGTATAAAAGCTATTTGGAATTTTGCACCTTTGGATATAAAGGTTCCTGAGGGAGTTTCCATTGAAGATGTAAGACTTAATGAGAGTTTATATACTCTTATATACTATTATTCTAGAAATAAAGAAGAAATAGAAGAATAAATTTTTGTAGTATTTTTTAGTAAAAGGCATTATAATTATTAATAATAAGAGACTTTCAATTGAAAGTCTTTTTTTATTAGATTATGGAGATGATATAGTGAAAGCAAATTTTTATAAAAATAAGGTGGAAATACAAGGTATAGTTGATGAATTCGAGCCAGAACATATTTTTGAATGTGGACAGTGTTTTAGATGGAATATAGAAGAAGACGGTAGCTATACAGGTGTTGTAAAAAATAGAATTCTAAATGTAAGTAAAAAAAACGATATAATAATATTTAAAAATACAAACAAAGAAGATTTCTTAAATATATGGATTGATTATTTTGACTTGAATAGAGATTATAAAAAAATAAAATCTGAAATAATAGATGATAAGTTAAAAGATATTTTAGAATTTGGAAAAGGTATTAGAATTTTAGATCAGGATGAATGGGAAATAACAATTTCTTTTATAATATCTGCCAACAATAGAATACTTATGATTAAAAGAGTTATAGATAACTTATCAAAAAATTATGGAGAATATATTGGAATGTACAAGGATAAAAAGTATTATAGTTTTCCAAGTCCAGAAAAATTAAACTCCTTAAGTGAAAATGAATTAAGGCTTATGAAAACAGGCTTTAGAGCTAAATATATAAAAAATGCAGCAGAAGTAGTAACAGGAAATAAAGGGTGGTTATATAAATTAAAAGAACAATCCTATGATTATGCATTAGAAGAAATAAAAAAAATAAAGGGAGTAGGGGACAAGGTAGGTAATTGTGTACTTTTATTTTCCATGAATAAATATGAAGCATTTCCTGTAGATATTTGGATGAAAAGAATTATGGAGAAAGTATATAATATAAAGGGAAAACCCGATGAAATAAGAAGGAAATCCGAAAAAATATTTGGTTCATATTCTGGTTTTGCTCAACAGTACTTATTTTACTATGCATCTCAGGGCAAATTAGAAGAAAATAAGCGAAAATAGCCGTATATAAAAGAAAATACAAGCTAAGCATACATAAAGCCTTATATACTTGAATATAAGCTCAAATTGACGTTTGATTCAAAGGCGATATTCGAGTATCATATACTTTGTAAGTGTTAGCACTCAAATTTAATGAGTGCTAACAAAATTAAAGAAACAATGGAGGTATAGTATGAATATTAAACCCTTAGGAGAAAGAGTCTTAATTAAGGCTATAGAAGCTCAAGAAACAACAAAAAGCGGCATTGTGCTACCAGGTAGTGCAAAAGAAAAGCCTCAGATGGCAGAAGTAGTAGCTGTCGGAGCAGGTATATCAAATGATGAAAAGAAAAAAGATGAAATAAAAAAAGGTGACAAAATAATATTTGCAAAATATGCAGGTAATGAAATTAAGTTAGATGGTAAAGATTATACCATATTAAAACTTAATGAAATTTTAGCAGTAGTAGAATAAAAGAGAGAGGTGTAAATTATGTCAAAAAAAATAAAATTTGGAAGCAATTCAAGAAAAGGCATGGAAGCTGGGGTTAATAAATTAGCTGATACAGTTAAGGTTACTTTAGGACCTAAAGGTAGAAATGTAGTTTTAGAAAAATCTTTTGGTTCTCCGCTTATCACTAATGATGGAGTTACAATAGCAAGAGAAATAGAATTAAAAGACAAATTCGAAAATTTAGGAGCACAATTAGTAAAAGAAGTAGCTACTAAGACTAATGATGTAGCAGGTGACGGTACAACAACTGCAACTCTATTAGCTCAGGCTATGATAAGAGAAGGAATTAAAAATGTAACAGCTGGAGCTAATCCAATGATGCTTAAAACAGGTATTCAAGAAGCAGTAAAGGTTGCTACACAGGAATTACAAAAAGCATCTAAGAATATTCAAACTTCAGAAGATATAGAACAAGTTGCTTCTATATCAGCAACAGATCCTGAAATTGGAAAACTTATAGCTCAGGCTATGGATAAAGTTGGAAAAGATGGCGTAATAACAGTGGAAGAATCTAGAAGTATGGAAACTGAACTTGATGTAGTTGAAGGAATGCAGTTTGATAGAGGGTACTTATCTCCATATATGGTAACTGATACTGACAAAATGGAAGCTAACTTAGAAGATCCATATATATTAATAACAGATAAAAAAATCACTTCTATTCAGAATATATTGCCTCTTCTTGAAAAAATTGTAGAACAAGGCAAGCAATTTATGATAATTGCTGAAGATATAGAAGGAGAAGCTTTAGCAACATTGGTTGTAAATAAATTAAGAGGTACATTTAACTGTGTAGCTGTTAAAGCACCAGGATTTGGCGATAGAAGAAAAGAAATGTTGAGAGATATTGCTATATTAACAGGTGGAACAGTAATAAGTGAAGAGCTAGGATATGATTTAAAGGAAACTACGATAGATATGCTTGGACAAGCTAAATCAGTGAAAGTTGATAAAGAAAATACTACTATAGTTGATGGATATGGTGAAGAATCAAATATAGAAGAAAGAATAAATCAAATTAAAACACAAGTTGAAGATACAACTTCTGAGTTTGACAAAGAAAAACTTCAAGAAAGATTAGCTAAATTAACAGGAGGAGTTGCAGTAATAAACGTTGGTGCAGCTACTGAAACTGAAATGAAGGAGAAAAAACTTAGAATTGAAGATGCACTTAATGCTACAAGAGCAGCTATTGAAGAAGGAATAGTACCAGGTGGTGGAGTTGCATTGTTAAACACAGTAAAAGCTGTAGAAGAAAAAGCAGAAAGTCTGTTAAATGATGAAAAAACTGGTGCACTTTTAGTTAAGAGAGCATTAGAAGAACCAGTAAGACAAATCGCTGCTAATGCTGGCCTTGAAGGTTCTGTAATTGTAGAAAAAGTTAAAGAACTTGAGAAAGGATTTGGCTTTGATGTTCTTACTGAAAAATTTGTTGATATGATAAAAGTAGGTATAGTTGATCCAACTAAAGTAACTAGATCTGCTCTTCAAAACGCGGCATCAGTTTCAGCTATGGTTCTTACAACTGAAGCTTCTGTTGTAGATAATGATGAAGATGATGATAATAGCGATCCAATGGGTGGCGGAATGCCAGGCGGAATGCCAGGTGGAATGCCGGGAATGATGTAGTAAATTCCTAGAGCATTCTAATCACAGACGGTACAAATTTAAAATTTAGATTTGATGTCTGTTTGTTGCAAAAATTTATCAAAAAAATATATAAGCCGTTTATTAGTTTCTGAAACTAATAAACGGCTTTAATTTATAGATAAATATATAAAAACCATAAATTATTAATTAATTAAAATTTTATAACTGTGTAGGTTATGTTATAATGATATAGTAAAAAAATCGATAAAGTAAGGAATAGATATGTATAAATACTTGGATAATATAGATTCACCAAAAGATTTAAAAAAATTAAATATAGATGAACTAGAAATATTATGTGATGAGATTAGAGATTTTCTTATAAAAACTTTATCTAAAACAGGTGGTCACTTAGCTTCGAACTTAGGAGTTGTAGAGTTAACGGTTGCTTTGCATTATGTATATGATTCACCAGTTGATAAAATGATATGGGATGTAGGTCACCAGTCTTATATACATAAGATTTTAACTGGAAGAAAAAACTTGATTAAAACAATTAGGCAAACTGACGGATTAAGTGGCTTTATAAAAAGATCGGAAAGTCCTCACGACATATTTGAAGCAGGACATAGCAGTACTTCGATTTCAGCTGCTTTAGGTATAGCAAGAGCAAGAGACTTGGCAGAAGAGGATTATGTGGTTACAGCAATAATAGGAGACGGAGCTTTAACTGGTGGGATGGCATTAGAAGCTTTAAATGATGGTGGTAAAAGAAAAACTAATATTACTGTTATATTAAATGAAAATGAAATGTCTATTTCTGAAAATGTAGGTGCAATTTCAAGCTACTTAAATAAATTAAGAACTACAAAATCTTATTATAAATTTAAAGAGGGATTAGAGAGTTTATTAAGCAAAATTCCAATCATAGGAAAAAAATTAATTAGATTAATTAGGAAAATAAAAGAAGGTCTTAAAACTACTATTTTAAATGGTGGAATGTTTTTCGAAGAATTAGGATATAGATATATTGGTCCTGTAGATGGTCATAATGTTAAAAGTATTGTAAATGTTTTGGAAAAAATCAAAAAATCAGAGGCACCTATTTTGCTACATATCTGCACTACAAAGGGAAAGGGATATAAATTAGCTGAAGAAAATCCGGATATTTATCACGGAGTTGGTATTTTTGATATTAAAAACGGAAAAAAAATTATTAAAGGGAAAAAAACATTTTCTTCAGTGTTTGGAGATAAATTAGTAGAAATAGCTAAAGAGAATAATAAAATTGTTGCTTTAACTGCGGCTATGAAGGATGGAACTGGATTAAAAAGATTTTCCGAAGAGTTCCCGGAAAGATTTTTTGATGTAGGTATTGCTGAACAGCATGGTGTTACTTTAGCGGCAGGAATGGCAAGTAATGGATTAATACCTGTGTTCGCTGTGTATTCTACTTTTCTTCAGAGAGGATATGACCAAATAATTCACGATGTTGCTATGCAGAATTTACATGTGATTTTATGTTTGGATAGAGCAGGCATAGTGGGAAAGGATGGGGAAACCCATCAAGGCGTATTTGACACATCTTTTTTAACTAATATTCCTAATATGTCGGTTTTTACTCCGGGAAATTTTGAAGAATTAGAAGTTATAATGGAATATGCTGTAGATAAAATGAATTCTCCTGTAGCTATAAGATATCCAAGAGGAGGCATTAATAATATTTTCAATATTAAAACCCAGGATTTTAATCCTTTTGAAAATCAAGTTTTAAAGAAAGGAAAAGACCTAACCATATTAACTCACGGCAGACTAAGTCAAGACGCTTTAAATGCAGCCAATAAGCTTCAAGAAGAAGGAGTAAGTTGTGAACTCCTATATATGAGATGCATAAATCCTATAGACTATGACTCTATAATAAATTCCGCTAATAAAACTAAAGGTATTTTAATAATAGATGAAAGCTTAGAGGATACAAGTATAAAGAACAGAATAATATCTAATATTCATGAAAAATCTAAAAATATTAGAATAGATTATTTAACATTACCAAATAAATTTATAGAACATGGGACTGTGGAAGATATATTAGAAAGATATCATTTATCTGAAGAAGGTATATATAAAAAAATTAAGGAAATAATATAAAAATAAAATCTCTGCAAAGAGATTTTATTTTTATACTTATATTTATTTTGTTCCAAATAGTCTATCACCAGCATCCCCTAAACCGGGAACTATGTAGCTGTTTTCATTTAAGCCTTCATCTATTGATATAGTAAATATTTCAAGTTCGGGATGTAACTTATGAACTTCATTTATACCCTCTTCTGTAGATACCAATACCATTGCTTTAATGTGAACAGCGCCTCTTTTCTTTAACATAGTAATAGCATCTCTTAAAGATCCTCCAGTTGCAAGCATAGGATCTGTAACTATTACTAATCTTTCAGATATATCTGATGGTAATTTACAGTAGTATTCAACAGGTTGAATTGTTTCTTCATCCCTATAAATCCCAATATGTCCTACTTTTGCAGTAGGCATAAGATTTAGCATTCCTTCTACCATACCCATTCCAGCTCTCATTATCGGCACTATTGCTACATCAAGACCGCTTAAAGTCTTACCCGTAGTCTTGCATATAGGTGTCTCAATTAATTTGTCTTCCAAAGGCAAACTCCTTGTTACCTCATATGCCATTAGCATAGAGACTTCACTTACAAGCTGTCTAAAATCTTTAGAAGATGTATTTTTGTCTCTAAGTAATGTTAATTTGTGTTGGATTAATGGATGTACTATTAAATTTACTTTATCACTCATTCTAAGCTCCTCTCATTTTTTCTATATATATTATTATACAATAATCAATATATGTCAATTATATGTTTACTTTTAATTTCTAAGATTATATAATCAAGGTGGTGATAGAGATATGAAAGGAATAGGATTAGATATTGTTAAGATAAGTAGAATTGAAAAATTAAAAGATAATCAAAAATTTATAGATAAAATTTTTGATGAAAATGAAAAGAATTATATAAAGAGAAAGAAGTACAGTAGCGAGACGGTAGCTGGTTTTTTTGCATCTAAAGAAGCAGTGAGCAAAGCATTGGGAACTGGAATTGGAAAAACTTCATGGAAGGATATTAAAATAAGGCATGATTTAAATGGTGCACCTTATGCTATATTAAAGTTATCGGATATCAGTGAAGTTTATGTTGCTTTGTCTATAACTCATGAAAAAAAATATGCTTCTGCTGTAGCCCTTATTGATGATGGTAATTTTTTTTCTGATAAAGAACCTCCAATTTATATAAAGAAAAGAAAGAAAGAAAGTCATAAAGGAAATTATGGAAGAGTTTCTTTAATTGGTGGGAGTTTTGGTATGTCGGGTTCTATATATTTATCTTCGACTGCCTCTCTAAGAATGGGATCTGGTCTTGTGTATTGTTTAGTTCCTGAATCTATAGCTAATGTTTTATCAATAAAACTTGATGAAGTTATTGTTAGGAGGATAAACAAAACAAAAGATTTTTTTGGTTATTCTAACTTTGATGAAATAATGGAAAAAATAAAGGGTTCTGATGTAATTGGTATTGGCCCAGGTCTTGGCTGGGATGAAGGTAGAGAAAAGTTGATTAGAAATCTATTGAAAAATATTGAAAAATCTATAGTTTTAGATGCAGATGGGTTGAATTGTATTTCTAGTGATACAGAAGTTTTAAAGAAGAATAATAAGCTAATAATTACTCCTCATGTAGGAGAAATGGAAAGATTATCTAAAATATCAAAACAAGATATTTTAGATAATCCTCAAAAAATAGCAGTGGATTTTTCGAAGAAATATAAGGTAACTACAGTGCTTAAGAAGTCTAATACAGTTGTAGCAAGTCCAGATGGGAATTTTTATATTAACAAAACAGGTAATCCTGGGATGGCTACAGCAGGTAGTGGAGACGTTCTTACTGGAATAATAGCAGCTTTAGCTGGGCAAGGATATAGTAATTTTGATTCAGCTAAACTAGGAGTTTTTATTCATGGTTTAGCTGGAGATATGGCAGCAAATAAGTATGGAGAAAACTCTATGACAGCAAAAAGCATTATAGAATTTATGCCTGAAGCTATTAAATATTGTGAAAATTAAAAGCACCTGACAGGTGCTTTTAATAATCAATAATTTCGTAAACTCCAGTTACCATAAATATGGCATAGCTATCAACGTAGATTCCTCTTCCATCACTTCTGGGAATTATTAATTGGTGGTTTCGAGGTATGGATTCATCTTCTTTTATATCTATACCTGCAGTAACATCAGATAATCCTCCTTGTTCAGAAGTAATAGCATATGCGGTACCTGCTCTTAGTATTATTTCTGAGCCTGCTTCTAAGATTATTTTTTGATTTTCAGATAATTCAACAACCTCTAAAGTGCTGGAAGAAACTTTTAATCTATTTATTGTTTCTTCTAATTCTGATATAGTTTTTTCTTGGTTATTTACTTTTTCTTCCAAGTTTGTTATAAGGATTCCTTGATTACTTATATTTTCATCAACTACAGTATTAAATTCTTCAAAACGATAATCCAGATAACTTAATGTTATAAGAGGATCATCATTTTCTGTGGTGTTAGAGGAAAACCCAATAACAGGATATACTAAAATTAAGGAAATAATTAAAAATAATATAATTTTCTTTTTCAAATTTTCAACTCCTTCTAATAATGATATTATTATCATTTTAGATTATAAATTAATAATTATCAATGAAAAATATGATAGAATTTTGACTTTTGTTATGATAACATATATTTTGATGTATAAATAAGTAATAAAAAGTTTATTATGAATTATAAATAATTAGTGGATTATAGAAAAGTATTAAAAATAAATTTATAGATAGGTGTAATAATGGATAAAACATCGATTTTAGGAGTAAAAGTAAATAATCAAAACTTTAAAGAAGTTGAAGAGATTTTATACAACATATTAGAAAATAAAGAAAAAAAGATAATTTTCACACCAAATACCGAAATTATTATGATGTGCCAAAAGGACTTGGAATTAAGGAGTATAATTAATTCGGGAGCTTTGGTGACACCTGATGGTATAGGATTAATATATGCTTCGAAAATATATAAAGCAGGGCTTGAAGAAAGAGTTACAGGCTTTGATTTATCAATGAAACTACTTGAGCATTCAAAAAATAAAGGATATAATGTCTTTTTTTTAGGAGGAAAACCTGGAGTTGCTGAAAAAGCAAAGAAAAATTTAGAAAAAAAAGGGTATCAAAATATAGTGGGTTTTCATCACGGATATTTTTTCAACGATGATGGATATGAAAACATAGAAAATGATATAATAAAAAATATCAATGAAAAAAATACAAATATTTTATTTGTGGGCTTAGGATCTCCAAAACAGGAAAAATGGATTGACAAAAATATTCATAAACTTAATTCTAATATTATAATAGGCAACGGAGGAACTATAGATGTTTTAGCAGGAGAAGTTAACAGAGCACCTAGTATTTATCAAAGATTAGGTTTAGAATGGCTATACAGATTAATAAAAGATCCCAAAAGGATAAAAAGACAAATTTCTATACCTAAATTCCTGATAAAAGTTATATTTAGTAAAAATAGTGTAAAAAATTTATAAAAATATGTTTAAAAAAATTCTAAAAACCTGTAAAATAGTAATAAGAACATAACTGACAAGAAGGAGAACAAATGATCGATTTCAGAGACGTATCGAAAATATATAAAAATAAATTTACAGCTGTTGAAAATATAAATTTAAAAATTGATGAAGGAAGTTTTTCATTTATAATAGGTAAAAGTGGAGCTGGAAAAACTACTTTAATAAGATTATTAATAAAAGAAGTTGAACCTACTAGTGGACAGATAATATTTAATGGAGAAGATATAACAAATCTAACAAATAGAATGATACCAATACATAGACGAAAGATAGGAGTTATATTTCAAGACTTTAGACTTTTAGAAAATAAAACGGTATACGAAAACATAGCATTTGCAATGGAAGTAGTAGGGCACAATGCAAGAATAATAAGAAGAGAAATTCCTACAGTTTTAAGTATGGTAGGTCTTAGTGATAAAGCAAATAATTATCCGAATGAACTTGCAGGAGGAGAACAGCAAAGAATTGCTATAGCAAGGGCTGTAGCAAATAAGCCAAAGGTGATTATAGCTGATGAGCCTACAGGAAATTTGGATCCAGAAACCTCTTATGAAATAATGAAGATATTTAGGGAAATTAACAAAAGAGGTACTACCCTCATTATGGCTACTCATGATAGAGCCATAGTAGACGAAATGAAAAAAAGAGTAATAGAGCTTAAGAATGGAAAAATCATAAGAGATACTAGAGAGGGAGAGTACTATAATGTTTTCTAGAATTTTAAAAAATACTTTCAAACAAGGCTTTCAAGGTATTCTTAGAAATAGGACAATGAGTTTAGCTTCTATAGGTTCTGTAGCATCAGTACTTATTATTCTAGGTATGATATTGCTGCTTATTCTTAACATAAATACTTTAACTCTAACTGCTCAAGAAAAATTTGATGAGATATATGTTTATCTTGAAGATGATATTGGAGATCAAAGGATAGAAGAAATAGGTAATAACATAAAATCAATGGATGGAGTACTTTCAGTTGTTTATCAGTCTAAAGATTATGCCTTAAACAAGATGAAGGAAGATTGGGGTGAAGATGGAGATCTGCTTGATGGATTTACTGAAAATCCTCTTCCAAACACATATGTTATTCAGCTTGAAGATATAACTTACTCGGAAGAAGTGCTGGTTAGCATAGAAAACATCTATGGAATAGAAGAGATCAAATACTATAAGGAAGCTATCGACATGTTAATAAATACTTCCAATTATGTTCAAATAATTGGTACAGCACTTATCGTAGTTCTTCTTTTAATAAGTATTTTTATTATTCAAAACACAATTAAAATAACTGTAGCTTCAAGAAGAACAGAAATAAGATTAATGCAGTATATAGGAGCTTCTAATGGTTATGTAAGAGGTCCTTTTATACTTGAGGGATTGCTATTAGGCTTGTTAGGTTCTATAATAGCTACTATAGTAGTATTAAATGCATATGATTATTTAGTAGGTTATGGTAACCAGAAACTGGCACCATTGTTGTCTTTTAATTTCATACCAGCAACTTCGATTTCGACAGATATTTTAATAATATTCGTTACCATAGGTATTGGTATAGGTATTTTAGGCAGTATAGTATCACTAAAAAAATTCTTGAATGTCTAGGAGGTTAAAATGAGAAAGTTAAGGTTTTTATTAATAGTTATAGTTGTTGTTTCTGTTTTTACAGTTTCAGCAGGTGCATCTAATATTGATGATTTAAAAAATAGCTTAGAATATACCGAGCAGCAGAGAGAAAGTATCCTAGAGAAATTAGATCAAGAAAAGCAGGCGAAAAATTCTGTAGCTCAAGAGATTAACAAATTAGATAGTGAAATAAAAAATATAAATTCTGAAATTAATCAATTAAGTTCCAATATTCAGGAAATGAATAATAATATTTCTGAATGCCAAAATACTATCCAAGAGATTGAAAAAAAAATAAATCTTAAAACAGAACTGTTGGAACAAAGAGTACGTGTTATGTATAAAAAGGGTGGTTCCTTAGGATATGTTGAGCTTTTATTTGAAGCAGAAGATTTAAACGACTTTCTTACAAGATTAGATATGGTACAAAAAATTGTTGATAATGATGTGGAGCTACTAAGTGGACTAGAAACTGAAAACAATCAACTGAATACTTTGAAGGCAGAGTTGGAAAGCGAGAAGAGTAATCTTTCCTTAGCCTTAAATGAAGTTGAAAACAAGAAGAATGAGATAGTAATTGTTAGTAGAAGCAAAGAAGATTATATGAGAAGTTTGCAAGGTAAAATCCAACAACTTGAAGCTCAGGAAGATAAATTGTTAGCAGATTCTAAAAGATTAGAAGAGGAAATAAATAGAGCACAGTTGGAAATGGAATATGCTGGAGGAGTAATGGCTTGGCCATCTCCAGGATATTATAGGATAACATCGCCCTACGGTATGAGAATGCATCCTATTTACGGGTATTCAAAAATGCATACAGGAGTGGATATAGGTGTGGCTATGAACCAAAATATAGTTGCAGCTAACGACGGAGTAGTACAGTATGCCGGGTGGTATGGCGCTTATGGAAATATAGTAATAGTTGACCACGGTGGAGGTATTTCAACTCTTTCTGCACACAATACGAGTGTTTTAGTTTCGAAAGGACAGAGTGTAACTAAGGGTCAAGTTATATCAAAATCTGGAACTACAGGCTTATCAACTGGACCCCACTTACACTTTGAGGTAAGAATTAATGGGAATCATACTAATCCAATGGCTTACATAAAATAATAATTGACAAATATTTTATATCTGGTATACTTAAATAGTTAATAAAGTAGAAGTATCCGCTTCTCACCTTTCGACGAAAGTCAGTAGGGT
>CAYMUD010000027.1:0-12060 GCA_964393495.1 uncultured Clostridia bacterium
TTATGTTAGATTCTAAAAAAACTAAAAAAATAGTGGGAGATATCTTTATAGATATTGCTAATGGAATAGAATCAGGAAAATTCGGAGAAAAAATAAAAATCGGTCTCACCACTATTGGCTGTGAACATGGAGTCGATAATTTATTAAAAGGAGCCGAGTTAGCTTCCAAAAAATACCCAAATATAGAAATTGTCCTTATCGGACCAAAATTAGATACTTCTTTAAATATTATAGAAGCTAAAACAGAAGAAAAAATGTATAAAAAAATGGAAGAACTCCTTGATAAAGATTATATTCAAGCCTGTGTAACTATGCATTATAACTTTCCCATTGGAGTATCTACAGTAGGCAAGGTTATAACTCCAGGATTGGGTAAAGATATGTTCATAGCTACGACAACAGGAACAACTGCTGCCAACAGAATAGAAGCTATGATCAAAAATACTATAAACGGGATAATAACTGCAAAAGCTTCGGGAATAGATAATCCAACTATTGGAATCCTAAATGTAGATGGAGCCAATCAAGTAGAAATAGCTTTAAAAAAATTAAAAGAAAATGGCTATAGTATTAATTTTGGGGAAACATTAAGATCAGATGGTGGATGCATAATGCGAGGGAACGATTTGCTTGCTGGAAGTGTAGATGTTATGGTTACCGATACTCTTACCGGTAATATTCTAATGAAGATGTTTTCTTCATTTACCACAGGAGGAAGCTATGAATCTTCAGGATACGGATACGGTCCTGGCATCGGTGAAAATTTTAATAGAAATATTTTAATACTGTCAAGAGCTTCAGGCTCTCCAGTAGTATCAAATGCACTAGAATATGGAATGAATGTTTCAAAAGGAAATATTGACGATATTAAAAAATATGAATATACCGAAGCAAATAAATACGGGCTAAAAGATATAATTAAGAACATTACAATAGAAAAAGACAAAGAAAAAAGCAGAAAAATTAAAATGCCTGAAAAAGAAATTGTAACTAGTCAAATTTCAGGAATTGATATTATGGATTTAGAAAATGCAGTCAAAATTTTATGGCAAGAAAAAATATATGCCGAAAGTGGAATGGGTTGTACCGGACCTATAATTTTAGTTTCAGATGATAAATTAGAAAAATCTGTTACAGTTTTAATAGATAAGGGATTTATAGCTTCTGAAAAGGAAGATTGCTAATTAAAAAATCAGCATGGATTTTAAAATTCATGCTGATTTTTATTATATTTTAATAGTTTTCTAGATAATCATTTGTTTCAAATATAAATTTTTATACAATTCATTATTTTCCATCAATTTCTCGTGACTTCCCAATCCACAAATTTCACCATTTTTAAAAACAGCTATTCTACTGGCTTTTTTAAGAGTAGTAAATCTATGTGCAATCATAACTGCAGTTCTACCTTTAAGTAAATTATCTAATGCTTCTTGTATAAGTACTTCAGTATAAGCATCTACACTGGAAGTTGCTTCATCAAGTATTAAAATTTTAGGGTTTGAAATAAGTGCTCTAGCGAATGATATCAACTGTTTTTGTCCCCCTGATAATCTTGATCCTCCCTCTCCAACCTTAGTTTCATATCCATCAGGTAGTTTTTTTATGAAATCGTGAGCTCTTACTTTTAAAGCTGCTGCTTTCACCTCTTTATCTGATGCCGATGGCTTGCCATATCTTATATTTTCTTTAATGGTAGTATCAAATAAATATACATTCTGTGGTACTACAGATATTATATTTCTTAATGATTTAAAACCTATTTCCTTAATATTAAAACCATCAATTTTTATACTTCCTTTTTCTACATCATATAATCTGGTAAGTAGCTTAACAAAGGTAGTTTTACCTGCTCCAGTAGAACCAACTATGGCGAAGTTTTCATTTTCATTTATTATTAAATGAATGTTTTTTAATATAAGTTTTTCCTCATAGGCAAAACTTACACCTTTAAATTCTATTTCTCCTCTTATGTTTTGTTCTATCCTTACAGGATTTTTACTTTCTTTAACTATAGGTTCTATTTTTAAATATTCATTTATTCTATCCAATCCAGCTGCAGCTGATTGATATGTATTGTATATCTGACTCATGTCTGCTAATGGAGAAAAGAATCTTCTCACATATTCCATAAATGCCAAAAGAATACCTAGGCTTATCTGACCATTAATAACCGCATACCCTCCAAATATTAAAATTAGAGCTTCACCTAATACCTTGCTAATATTCATTGCTGGAAAAAGCAGCGCAAAATACGATACTGCTTTTAGATTAGCTTTTAAATTTTCCCAACTTAATTTTTTAAAATTTTTATTGTTTACCGCTTCTCTGTTTACAGCCTGTATGAGTCTTATTCCTGAAAGATTTTCTTCTACATCTGCATTTAGTTTTGATAATTTTTCTCTAACATCTCTATAGGCATATCTCATCTTTTTTCCCAATAAAAATATAGCAAAAAATATTATGGGAATCATTGAAAAGCTAATTAAAGCAAGTTTTAAATTTAGAAATATCATAATAAGCATAATTCCCAACAATGTCAGTATATCATTAAAAAAATGTATAAACCCAGAAGATACTAATTCAGAAAGCGAATTAACATCGTGAGTCAATCTTGCCATAATATCCCCAGTTAATCTCTTGTTATAAAAATCAATAGACATTTTTTGAATATGCTTGTATAGGTCTTCTCTAATACTTGCTACTATTTTTTCTCCTACATAGCTTGAAAGATAAGTTTGAAAAAAAGAAGAAATCCAGAATACTCCATAGGTAATCAGCATAAAAAATAGTATTAAATTTAATCCTCTGAAATCTTTTTGTAAAATATAATTATCAACAGCTATCTTTATCAAATAAGGTCCAGCTAGGGATGCTATAGTAACTACTACCATAGCTAGAAAAGCTAAACTTAATATTTTTGAGTTAGGTTTTAAGTATTTAAATAAAAGTTTTATAGTATCTTTATCTATTTCTCTTAATTTAATTTCTTCTTGATTATCATTTCTTAATCTGCTTCCAAATCCTCCTCTCATCTCTCCTCACCTTCTTCCACTTCGTCATCTTCATTCATATGATTTGAACCGTAAAGTTTATAATAAAAGTCTTTCTTTTTCAATAATTCTTCATGAGTCCCTTTTTCTATTAATTCTCCATCCTTTATAACTAATATCAAATCTGCTTTTTTTATAGTCCAAAGCTTATGGGCTATGATAAAAGATGTCCTATTATTTACCACTCCTTCTAAAGCTTTTTGCATTTTATCTTCTGTTTCGGAATCTATATTAGAAGTAGGCTCGTCTAATATAAGAAGTTTAGGATTTGTTAGTAAAAGTCTTGCCATAGCAAGTCTTTGCTTTTGTCCTCCTGACAGACTCACTCCTCTTTCTCCAACAGGTGTCTCATACCCTAAGGGTAATTCTTTTATAAAATCATGTATCTGAGCTAGCTTTGTACATTCTATTATTTCATTCATTTCAGCCTTTGGTCTTCCATAGGAAATATTTTCCCTTATTGAAGCTGCAAATAAAAATGTATGTTGCTGAAGTATCCCTATTTGATTTCTTAAACTGTTTAGTTTTACATTTTTTATATCTAAATCATCTATTTTGATATTACCCTTTATAGGATCGTAAAATCTAGGTATTAAATTGATTAATGTACTTTTACCAGCTCCAGTGGGACCAACTACAGCAACTGTGTAACCCGGTTCTACTGTAAAGCTTATATCATTAAGTACTTTTCTATTTTCCTTGTATTTAAAGGAAACATTTTTGAATTCCACTCTTCCTTCTAAGGGCGGAAGCTCTTTTGCATTTATCGAGTCTTTTATTTCCGCTTTAGTATCTAAAATATTGAAAATTCTTTCACCAGCCGCTGCCGCTTGATTTGCAAAGTTTATCATCATTCCTGTCTGTCTAATAGGTCTCATAAGCATAGCAATATAACCTATGAATCCAGCCAATGTTCCTATAGAAATTTCACTACTAATTACCAATCTACCTCCATACCAAATAATTGCAGCTGTTCCTACTCCCATAAAAAAATTTACGTAGGGCATCCAAAAAGCAGAAACCTTTGATGCTTTAATGTTTAAATTAGCATACTGATTATTAACTTTTTCAAATTCCTTTTGCTCTTCTTTTTCTCTTCCAAAAAGTTTTACTACTTCTATTCCTAATATATCTTCTTGAACAATTTCCGTTAATGTAGCCATTTTTTTTCTAACTTGCTTAAACATAGGCCTTACCCTAGTAGAGTACATAAGCATCCCTAAAATCATAAATGGAATCATAAGTAAATACAAAATAGCAAGTTTTATGTTCCAACCTATCATAATTACTAAAATTCCAATAATAGTCAAAACATTGCTGAAAATAAATATGATTGCACTTGATAAAAAACCTTTAAGAGTATCTGCATCAGAAGTAACTCTAGACATTATATCTCCAATTTTTGAATAATCAAAAAAAGAAAAAGAAAGTTCATTTAGATGAGTATATAATTCGGATCTTATATTATGAATAATACTTTGAGATAGGTGTTCTGCAGAATATCTTTTTATATAGTCAAATATCCCTTGAAGTAAAGTTGCACCTAACATTGAAAGGCCAACTTTAATCAAAGGTTCAAAAATATTATTAGTAATATATTTATCAATTCCTATCCTAATTAAAATCGGTGGTATTAATCCTAGAGCTGTAGAAACAATTACAGCAAAAGCTGTAAACAAAGTACTTATCAATTTATCTTTTCCGTATTTAACTAGTCGAAGTAGTACTTTTAATGTTTTAGGTTTTCTCTTTTTTTTCATATTTACTCCTTGGTTAGTCTATCCAAGTTTATCTCCTATTTATTTTTGCTCAATAAGTCCTTTTCTATATGCATATAAAAGCTCTTTCAGAATTTCTATTGTAGCTTTTATATCTTTACCCTCATCTGTATCTTCTACTAAAACTCTTTTTGGTACTTCGTGTACATATACCTCTTTTGGAATCATATCTACATTTTCATTTATCGTAGCTTCGTGAGTTTCAAAAGGCTCATGAGATACTAAAATTATAGCCTGAGAATTATATATTAGAGTATAGCCAGCTATTCCAGTTACCTTTTGATATGGATAAGAAAAGCCACCATCAATTACAAAAAGTTTGCCATCAGCTTTTACAGGACTTTCTCCTCTTTTAGCTTTGACTGGAATATGTCCAGTTATTATTTTCCCTCTATCTTCCGTTATACCAAATTCTTTCAGGATTTTATCACTGATACTAACTTCATCTCTAAATTTAAAATAATCATTATAATCTTCTTTGTGTGTATTTTCGTCTTCTATAAAATATCTTTCGAATGTTGTCATTTTATTTTTACCAAATAATGGTGATATTGGTCCGCACCAATTATACCAAATTAAATCTAAATTTTTTTCTTTATTTTTATTATTTTTATTAAAAAATCCTTCTCTTAATCTTAGATCAAAGAAATCACACAAAGCTTTACCCGAATATTCTTTTCCATCAAAGATGAATTTTTGAAATTCTTTTTTTTCGTTCATTGGTATACAAGCATGATAAAGTAAATTATCATTACATTTTAAATATATACTCCCCTTGGAAAACAATGTCTTTACATGTCTTTGTAGTCTTTCCGACTGCATAAAACTATGAAAAATTCCATTAATAATTTCCTCCTCTTCTTCACTAAGAAGATAAGGATTGTTAATATCTAAGGTTGGAAAGTAATTATCTAAGAGAGGATACTCTTTTCCTCCTATTTCCACAGCTTTAAAATCGTCTCTTATCTTGTCTAAAAGAAGTCTTTCTTCCATTTTAAAATCAGGATTTCTTTTAATAATTTGACCTTCTAATTTAAATTGTATAATAGCTACAGCTTTTTGCATTCCTGCAAGTAGTTGTATATCTTTTTCCTTTATATTGTTTTTTTCATAGAGTTTTGGTTGAAAACACTCCAAGGAATTCGAAGTATATTTTTCCAAAGCTAAACTTGCTAAAGGCATTAAGTTTATACCGTAACCTTCTTGTATTATCTCCATATTTCCGTATCTTAGAGCTATTCTAACCACATTCGCCATACAAGCTTTAGATCCAGCAGCAGCTCCCATCCAAATAATATCGTGGTTACCCCATTGTATGTCAACATTATGATGTGCTATTACGTCATCCATGATGAGATCTGAACTTGGACCTCTATCATAAATATCTCCGACTATATGAAGTCTATCTACTACTAATCTCACAATAGTATCACAAATGTCAACTATAAAATCATCAGCCCTTTTGGTACTAATAATTGTCTTAATTATATTGTTAAAATATTTTTGTTTACTTTCAAGCTCTTCTTGTTCCTGCATTAGCTCTTCAATTATATAGTCAAAGCTTTTAGGTAATGATTTTCTTACTTTTGATCTTGTATATTTATAAGAAACCTTTCTTATTAAAATAACAAGATGGTAAATAATCCTTTCATACCACTGGTTATTTACTATATCTTTACTTTTAAAAAAATTAAGTTTTTCTTTAGGATAGTAAACTAAAGATGCTAAATCTTTTTTTTCTTTTTCTGTAAGTTCATCTCCAAAAATTATGTCTATTTTTCTTTTGACAGTTCCTGAAGCATTTCTTATGATATGGTTAAAAGCTTCAAACTCACCATGTATATCTGTTGCAAAGTGTTCTGTACCTTTGGGTAATTTAAGTATAGCTGATAGGTTAATTATTTCTTCACTCACTGAATCTATATTTGGGTATTCTTTAGAAAGTAATTTGTAGTAATTTATTAATTCCATAATTCCACCTCTTTGATTTAGTTATTTACACCTTTATTTTACACCTTAATATACATATATTCAAAGCATTCTTCCATAATTCCAATGGATTTTACTTATGATGAAAATAAAAAACTGATACATAATACATAATATATATTTTTTATAAAGACTAATGTCTATATTTATTTTTTAGATTTTTATTAGTTTTTAGTTTCAAATTATTGTTCTTTCCTTGATATCAGTATATAATAATAGTAACTTAAAATCATAAATATATTGACCATGGCTATAAATTTTGTATTTATTCTATTCTTTTTAACTCATTAACTAATTCTTTTAATTAACCGCTAGTATAATCAATTTAAATCCTATATATTTTATAAAAAGTAAAAATCCAAAGACACTTAGAGGTTTTAATTTTGAAATCTTTAAAATAAATTTAAAAATAAAGGAGGAATATTAATGGGAGAAGGAAAATGCCCAGTAACAGGACATACTAAAAAGACAGTCTCTGGTAGTGGTACTACTAATAAGGATTGGTGGCCTAATCAACTAAATCTTAAAATCCTTCATCAACATTCAAATTTAAGCACCCCTTTAGATAAAGATTATAATTATGCTGAGGAATTTAAGAAGTTAGATTTAGATGCTATCAAAAAAGATTTATATGAATTAATGACAGATTCTAAAGATTGGTGGCCTGCTGATTACGGACATTACGGACCACTATTTATTAGAATGGCATGGCATAGTGCCGGAACATATCGTATGGGTGACGGCAGAGGTGGAGCCGGCAGTGGTTCACAAAGATTAGCACCATTAAACAGTTGGCCTGATAATGTTAATTTAGATAAAGCAAGAAGATTACTATGGCCTATTAAGAAAAAATATGGAAGAAAAATATCTTGGGCCGACTTATTCATTTTAACAGGAAACTGTGCTTTAGAATCAATGGGTGTAAAAACCTTTGGATTCGCTGGTGGACGTAGAGATGTATGGGAACCCGAAGAAGATGTTTACTGGGGTTCAGAAGATGAATGGTTAGGTGATGATAGATATTCTGGAGAAAGAGACCTTGAAAATCCATTAGCAGCAGTACAAATGGGTCTTATCTATGTTAATCCTGAAGGACCAAACGGAGAACCTGATCCTGTGAAATCAGGAGTGGATGTTAGAGATACTTTCGAACGAATGGCTATGAACGATGAAGAAACAGTTGCACTTGTAGCAGGAGGACATACCTTTGGTAAATGCCACGGTGCAGGTCCAGCTGATCATGTTGGTCCAGAGCCTGAATCAGCTCCAATAGAAGATCAGGGTTTAGGATGGATAAGCTCTTACAAAAGTGGTAAGGCTGGAGATCAAATAGGAAGCGGTATAGAAGGTGCATGGAAAGCAAAGCCAACTAAATGGGATATGGGTTATCTTAAAACTTTATTCAAATACGAATGGGAACTTGTGAAGAGTCCAGCAGGAGCTAATCAATGGTTAGCTAAGGATGTCGAAGAAGAAGATATGGTTGTGGATGCTCACGATCCTACTAAAAAACATAGGCCTATGATGACAACCGCTGATTTATCTTTGAGATACGATCCGAAGTACGAACCTATTGCACGAAGATATATGCAGAATCCTGAAGAATTCCATGAAGCTTTTTCTCGCGCATGGTTTAAGTTAACTCATCGTGATATGGGACCTAAGTCAAGATATCTTGGTCCTGAAGTACCAGAAGAAGATTTAATCTGGCAGGATCCGATACCTGAAGCTACTTATAAAATAATTGATCAGAAGGATGTAAAAGAATTAAAGTCTAAAATATCTCAAACTGATTTAACTATACCTCAATTAGTTAAAATATCTTGGGCCTCGGCCTCTACTTTTAGAAGTTCTGATAAAAGAGGGGGAGCAAATGGTGGTCGTATAGGCCTAGAACCTCAGAAATACTGGGAAGTTAATGAACCTGATGAATTAAAGAAAGTTTTAGACACTTATAAAGATATTAAGGATGAGTTTGATAAATCAAACTCAAGAAAAGAAGTTTCTCTAGCAGATTTAATAGTTCTTGGTGGATGTGTAGGAATTGAAAAAGCAGCTAAAAAATCTGGACATGAAGTTGAAGTTCCTTTTACTCCAGGTCGCACAGATGCTACAGTAGAACAAACTGATGCTGAATCTTTTTCAGTGTTAGAACCTACTTCAGATGGATTTAGAAATTATATGAAAGAAAAATTTTCTGTATCTGCTGAAGAATTATTAATAGATAGGGCTCAATTACTCACATTAACTGCTCCAGAAATGACTGTTTTAATAGGTGGTATGCGTATGTTAAATGCTAACTACAAACAATCTCAACATGGAGTTTTCACTGATAATCCTGAAACTTTAACTAATGACTTTTTCATTAATCTTTTAGATATGAATTATGAATGGAAAAAATCTGAAGAAGATGATAATATTTATGAAATCAGAGAAAGAGATTCTGATAAACTGAAGTGGACAGGTACAAGAGTAGATTTAGTATTGGGGTCAAATTCTCAACTTAGAGCAATAGCCGAAGTTTACGGTTCTGAAGATGCTAAAGAAAAATTTGTTAATGATTTTATTGCAGCTTGGACTAAAGTAATGAATGCAGACCGATTTGATTTAAAGCAGTAAATATTTTAAAAACTCGAATCTAAAAAGAGGGAAACAGCTCAGTTTCCCTCTTTTGTTGTAAAATTATTCCTAATTATTTTTTCTGCTCAATCTCAATAACACATTTTGTTTTTATTTTTTCCACTAAAAATTGAAGTCCATCTATTACGTGAGGCCTTATGTCGCCACCTACCAGTACATACATAATGTCGTCTCCCACATCTAGAAGTCCATCATTAAGCCATACTCTAACATAAAAGACTCCTTCTAATTTTTTTGCTTCTTCTACTGCTTTATCCACCTTCTCTTGATCATATGAAAATTCCATCTTTTCAACTTCAGAACCATCATCTATTCCTTTTCTTACTTTTGCCTTAGGTGTTTTTCTAACAGTTCCATTATGAACAAGATACATCCCTACATTTAATGCTTCCATATCCGACTTTGCTTCCTTTAACCATTTGTCTATGGAAGGAGATTCTTTTTTGCTTTTATTCTCTATCAATTTTACAAACTTCCTTTCTATATTCTATACCTTTAACTAATTGATGCTTTGTAAATTTTTTCTACAGAATTACTTAGCATATTGTTAAATTCTTCATCATTTTGGCTTACATCTAGACCTTCCAATAATGCTCTTGAAAAGCTGGCAATAAGGTCGTGATTTCTTTCTAATTTATCTACAGCTACTTCTCTGCTGTATCCGCCTGAAAGAGCTACTACTCTCATTACCTGAGGATGTTTTATGACTTCTGAATAAAAATCATCTTCGTCAGGTAAGGATAATTTAAACATTACCACTTGATCTTTACTTAGATTTTCTAAATTTTTAAGGATTTCTTCTCTAAGTATCTTTTCTGATTCTCCCTTATCTTTGCTTTTAATATCTACTTCCGGTTCTAATATTGGTGCTAATCCGTTATCAGCTATTTTCTTGCCATATTCAAACTGCTGCTCTACAATTTTTTTGATACCTTCAGGGTTAGCTTCTTTTATTACAGATCTCATTTTAGTTCCGAATATATTTCTTTCCTTGGCTCTTTCAATCTTAGAATCTAAATCGGTTATAGGTTTCATTACTTGAACACCATTTTCCAAATCAGCAAGACCTTTATCTACCTTAAGAATAGGCAGTATACCTTTCTTTTCCCAGAGATAATCCCCTGTGTATAAGCCATCTACCTTTCTATCCATAGTTTGTTCAAATAAAATAGCTGCTAATATATGTTCAGATTTGAATGCAGGGCTAGTAACTATTCTAGTTCTCATTTCGTGAACAAGATTAAACATTTCATCTTCATTATCATATTGATCTTTACTTATGCCGTATCCTGCTAAAGCTTTTGGTGTACTACCACCACTTTGATCCAGTGCTGCAATAAATCCATTACCACTTTTCATGATTTCTACTTGTTTCTTCTTCATTTAATACACCTCTCCTTTATTTATTTTTCTAAACTTTTATTTTTTCTGCCCTGAGCTTTACTAAAAAGATAATTTAAATAAATACCTCACTCAATTATTATTATATGACTTTATAGCAATAATCACAAGAAAAGTATATATAATTAATAACAAATGACTCAAAACAGCATTAATACTAATTATAGTATTTACATTTGTTATGAGTCATTTATTGATTGTATTTTTTAAAATTTATTTGATACTTTTTATAGCCTTTTCTGCCCACTTAGAATCTTTGTATATAGCTCTTCCTACACCAATAAGGTCTGTTTTTTTTCTAGATATAAGATTTTCTGCAGCATCGGTATCAGTAATCCCACCAGTCAAAATAACTGGAATTGATATAACTTTTTTGATCTCTTCAGTTAATGGTGAAAAATAGCCTTGTCCATTAAGCTCTTTAACACTATAACCACAAAATCCTCCTGAAATATCAAGAATATCTACTCCTGCTTTTTCAAATTCTACTGCTGCAAGTTTGCTGTCTTCAATTGTACTTCCACCCTTAATATAGTCAGAAGCTCCTAATCGAAGCAAAATCGAAAAATTATCGCCAACAGCCTTACGTACAGCTTTTATAATGTCTAAATGAATTTTAATTCGTCCTGACAGATCTCCACCATAGGCGTCATTTCTCTTGTTTGTAAGGGGTGAAAAAAATTGATTTAGAAGATATCCATGTGCAGAATGAATCTCTACACCATCAAATCCTGCTTTTTTAACACGTATTGAAGCATATTTAAACTCATCAATTATATTTTTAATTTCGTTTTGTGTAAGTTCCTTTGGAATACTATCCGTACGGGGATTAGGAATATTAGAAGGTCCAACCGGTTCATGCCCCGTAACACTTTTGCTGGCTGCACTTCCTGCATGGTTAATTTGCATTACTGCTTTAGATCCATTTTCATGAATAATATTTGATAATTTTTTTAAATCTTCAATATTGCTATCATCTGAAATAGATAGCTGACCTTCACTTGCTTTTCCTTTTATTGTTATAAAACTATGTTCTATAATAATCAGTGATATATAACCACCTCTAGATTTTTCATCGTAATATTCTAATATATCTTTGCTTATTCTTCCATCTTCTTTAGATTTCGAAGTAGCCATGGGAGCCATAACCAATCTATTCTTTAAAGTTAAATTACCTTCTTCTAATGGTTTAAGTAAAA
>CAYMUD010000028.1:0-11995 GCA_964393495.1 uncultured Clostridia bacterium
AAAATGCAGTAAAAGTTACAAGAGCTGCTGTTGTAGTATTTTGTACTGTAGCTTACCTAATAGCAATATTCGGAGGACAATCATTGGTTGCACTTCTTTTAGGTGCTTACGGTTCTATAGTTCAATTCTTACCTATTATTGCCGCAACTTTCTTCTGGCCTAGATCAACTAAGCATGGAGTAGTTGCAGGATTAGCAACAGGTATAGTATTAAATTATTATGTTACTTTGTCAGGTTTCTCATTCTTTGGCTTACATTCAGGTTTGGTAGGACTTCTAGGAAATACAATAGTACTTATAGTTGTAAGTTCTATGACTAAACCAGAAAGCACAGAGCATGTTATGAAATTTGTTGAAGAATCTCAAGTTCCAGTTGATAAGGAAGCTTAAAGAATTAATAAAAATACTCCTTGCATATTTTTATTATGCGAGGAGTATCTTAAATTTGTAAAGAGGTGAATTAATGAAATCATTATTAAGAAAAGACGTAGAAAATTTCAAAGATGAATTAATCGAAATTAGAAAATATTTCCACCAACACCCAGAGTTAGGTTTAGAAGAATTTAAAACTTCTAAAAAAATATATGAATTATTGACTTCTTGGGGTGTTGAAGCTGAGTATTTAAGCGAAACAGGAGTTGTAGGCATAATTAAAGGAGATAATCCTGGCAAGACCATTGCTCTAAGAGCAGATATTGATGCTTTGCCTATTGAAGAAATGACTGGATTAGAGTTTTCTTCTAAGCACAAACACAAAATGCACGCCTGTGGTCACGATGGACATATCACTATATGTTTAGGTGCTGCCAAAATACTTTCAAAGTATAAGGAAAAACTTAATGGTAATGTGAAATTTATTTTCCAACCTGCAGAAGAAGGTCCAGGAGGAGCAGAGATGCTTATAGAAAAAGGGGTTTTAAAAAATCCAGATGTTGATGCTATCTTAGGATTGCATATTTGGCCTGAACTTCCTAAAAATAGTATTGGTATAACTGGTGGTCCTATTATGGCTGCTGCAGACAGATTTGATATTGAAGTAATCGGAAAGGGCGGACATGGAGCAATACCACAGCTTAGTGTGGACCCAATATATGCTGCTAGTCAGCTTGTTACTACTCTTCAGAGTATTGTGAGTAGGGAAACTAGTCCATTGGATAGTATTGTTCTTTCTAACTGTACTTTCCACGGAGGAGATGCTTTCAACATTATTCCAAATAATGTAAAGATAAGTGGAACAACTAGGTATCATAATCCAGATTTTTCAGAAACTTTGCCTAAAAGAATGGAAGAAATTGTAAAAGGTGTTTGCAGTACTATGAGGTGTGATTATGAATTTAAATATTCTCACTGGTACCCTGTAACCCTTAATGATAAAGATTTTAGTAAGTTTTTCAAAGATTCAGCTAAAGATGTACTCGGAGATGATAATGTTGTTGAAATCGAAAAACCATCAATGGGAGCTGAAGATTTCAGTTTCTTTTTAGAAAAAATTCCTGGTACTTATTTCTTCCTAGGTACTAGAGATGAAGAAAATGGTTTGGATAAACCTATACATCATCCAGAATACTATTTTAGTGAAGATATTTTACCTACAGGTGTGGAGCTGTTTTGTAATGCAGTATTAAATTACCTGTCGTAAAAATTAAAATAAAAAACAGCCATCCTTTTATGTGATATTTAGGATGACTGCTTTTTTTTATTTGTTTTCTTTTGCCGCTTTTACAAATCCTTTAAATAAAGGATGCGGTCTGGTAGGTCTGGATTTGAATTCCGGATGGAATTGGCATCCCACATACCAAGGGTGGTCTTCTATTTCTACTATTTCTACAAGTCTTTCATCTGGGGATAGTCCTGTGATTTTCATTCCTTTTTCTTGGTAGTCTTTTCTGTATTCGTTGTTGAATTCATATCTATGTCTATGTCTTTCATATATAAGTTCTTCCTTGTATAAATTTTTGGAGTGGGTGTTATCCTCTATCTTACAGGGATAAAGTCCAAGTCTCATAGTCCCTCCCATATCTTCTATATCTTTTTGTTCCGGCATCAAGTCTATTACGGGGTACTGGGTATCTTTATTAAATTCTGAGCTATTTGCTCCTTCTAATCCTAGCATACTTCTTCCAAATTCTACTACGGCCATCTGCATACCTAAGCATATACCAAAGAATGGAGTATTTGTTTCTCTTGCGTATTTGGCTGAAAGGATCTTTCCTTCTATACCTCTATCTCCAAATCCTCCTGGTATTAGTACTCCATCTAAGTCTTTTAATCTTTCTTGGTAATTTTTTTCTGTTAGGTCTTCTGAGTGCACCCAATCTATATCTACTTCTACTCCATTTTCTATGCCTGCATGATTTAAAGCTTCTGCTACTGATAGATAGGCATCTCTTAGTTCTACATATTTTCCTACCAGTCCTATTTTCACGCTTCCTTTTGTGGATTTCATTTTTGTCAACATTTCTTTCCACTCATCTAAGTCTGGAGTTTTATCTTCTATGCCAAAGTGTCTACATACCTTTGATGCTAATCCTTCTTCTTCTAGCAGTAGTGGTACATCGTAAAGGGTATCTGAATCTGTGTTTTCTATTACATTATCTGAATCTACATTACAAAATAAGGCTATTTTGTCTTTTAATTCTTCTGATAAATTTCTCTCAGCTCTACATACTAAAATATCAGGCTGTATACCTATACTTCTCAATTCTTTTACCGAGTGTTGAGTAGGTTTGGTTTTAAGTTCTCCTGCTTTTGCTAAGTAGGGTACTAGGGTTACATGAATGTAGATTACATCATCTTTGCCTACGTCGTGCTTCATCTGTCTTATAGCTTCCATAAAGGGTAGGCTTTCTATATCTCCTACGGTACCACCTATTTCTGTTATAATCACATCTGAATCTTGGGCTTTTCCTGCTCTTTTGATTTTGTCCTTTATTTCGTTCGTGATATGAGGGATAACTTGAACTGTAGCTCCTAGATAGTCTCCTCTTCTTTCTTTTGATATAACTGCGTTGTATACTTTTCCAGTAGTGATACTGCTGTATTTAGTAAGATTCACATCTGCAAATCTTTCGTAGTGGCCTAAGTCCAGGTCCGTTTCTGCTCCATCGTCGGTTACGTATACTTCCCCGTGCTGATAAGGGCTCATAGTTCCTGGGTCTACATTAATGTATGGATCTAATTTTTGAAGTGTAACTTTTAATCCTCTAGCTTTTAACAGCTGTCCTAAGGATGCTGCTGTAATTCCTTTTCCTAATGAGGATACTACTCCTCCTGTTACAAATATGTACTTCGTCATTTATTTTACCTCCAAATAAAAAAGGTCAAAAAAAAGGGTTTTTTTTTTGGCCTTTCAACTTTATATATGATTTTTTTATCTCTTTAACGAAATTAATTTTATATTATTTTTTTCTTTTCGTCAAGATGGATTGATGAATATTTTAAGTATTTTAGTAATAGTATATATATGTTGCCACATATAATTGACAAACATATTTAATTAATATAGAATTTTTCTTGCATACCCAGTTTTTATAATATCTAAACTTAATTCCAAGAAAGCAAAGGAAATTCTAATGAAAATATTAATAGATAGTTTGTCTAAAAGAATGACCGTTCCTCTTATAAGAGAATTAAAAAATAATAATTATGAAGTCCACGGCATTTGTAAAAAAACCGAAAAAAATCTTTCTAGAAATAAAGTTGATAAGGTTTTTTTTGTTGATTATAAAAAAAATCCGAAAAAACAATTGGAAAAAATATTTAGCAACTACAGCTCTAATGATATTTTAATATTTGGGAATCCTGTTAATATAAAGATTCTTGATTTGATAAAACCAGATATTAACTTCCTAAGTCCTTCACAAATCTTAGTTGAAAAGGTAACTAATAAATCTAATTTAAATATAATAGCTAAGAGTTTGGGCATAAAAGTTCCTAAGGAAAGTAATGAAAAATATCCAATGATTATAAAATTAAAAAATTCTGAAAATACAAGTCTAAAACCTAATGAAAGATATAGAATTATTAGAAATAAAGAAGATTTTCATCAATCTCAGAATTTTATTAATAAAAATAATAAAAACTTAATCTTCCAAGAATATGTAGAAGGAGAAAGTTTCGGAGTTTCTATGCTTATGGACCATAAGAGTAATATGTTGGATTATATTGTTCACAAGAGAATTTTAGAATATCCTATAAGTGGAGGACCAAGTTCTTTATGTTCAACTGTTGAAAACCATTTATTAGTTGAATCGACAAAAAAATTACTAGAACATATTAAATGGAAGGGATTTGCCATGGTTGAGTACAAAGGTGATTATTTAATTGAAATTAATCCAAGATTTTGGGGAAGTATGCCCTTAATATTTAAATCAAAATCGAGTTTCTTTAAAAACTATATAAATTATCTTTTAAATGAACCTCTGATCAACCAAGACAAAATTCCATACAAGTTAAATGTTAAAATGAATTACTTTCCTCAGGGTCTTATATCAATTTTTTCACTTTTAAAGAATAAGTATTGGTCCAAAAGTTTCAAAGGTTTTATGGGAATTTTAGGAAGTAGGGAAGGAATTTTTTCCTTGAAAGATCCAAAGCCTTTTATACTATATTTATTAGGTTTGTTTAGGAGGAATCTATGAAGTGCGGTTTTCATATACATTCTAAGTATTCTCACGATTGTAGTAAAGATATAGAATCAATATTAAAGTATGCAGAAGAAAATAAATTTGATGCTTTAGCTATCACAGACCATAATACAACAGCTGGCAGTATACATGCTTCAAAATTATCAAAAAAAATCCAAATTATAATTGGTGCAGAATTTAGTACCGATATGGGGCATATATTAGCACTAAATATAGATAAAGACATAGAGAAAAATTGTGAGTTTAAAGAGGGAAAGTATAAATTTGAAGATATAGTAAGGGAAGTAAAAAAGCAAGGTGGTTTGCTTATTGCTGCCCATCCTTACAATTCTAAATTCACAAAACATCCTGAAGCCATTGGTCAACTTCATGGTTTTGAACTTATTAATGGACGAATGATTTCTGATCCTTTTAATAAAAAATCCTCTCAATTCATAGAGAAATTAAAAAAAATGTACCCCGAAAAAATATGGTTGGGTTCTAGCGACGCCCATACCTTAGATGAAATCAATAATGTTTTTGTTTTATCTAAGGAAAATAATATTAATGATGTATTATTTAGTAATTATGATATTAAATATAAAAAAACAGATTACAAAACTATTTATAAGAACAAAATTAATAGTAGTAATAATTTCAAATCCAATTTTAAACAGAGATTAAAATATGCTTTTAGCTTATTAAATGGAATAAAAGGAGATAAGTCCCATGAAACTATACGAATATGCAAGAAAAATAAATCATAAAATAAAAAAATACAAAAAGGAAAAAGCCGGCAAGTTTTTATCACCAGTTAGAAAAATAGAAAAATTTGCTCCAGTTCTTGGTGATAAAAAATACATAGCTATGACTTTCGATGATGGTCCTATGAATCTTCCTCCTAATCCCGAAAATGAAAATTATAAAGAATATAATTCTTTAACAAAAGTTATTATTGAAATTATGAAAGAGTATAATGCAAATGGTACATTTAATGTTGTAGGCTCTACAGAAGATAACTATCCTGATAAAAAAGGAGATTTACATGGAACTAAGTGGGGTGGAGTAATGAATGATCATTATCCCAAATACAATGAAGATAAAAATGGTGGTGCATTTAACCAATCTAAACTTGTCAAAGACCTTATAGATAATGGTCACGAAATCTCAAGTCATGGATATGTACACAAACTTTTTGGACCTAATAAATTAATATATGGAAGTAGGGACCATTTAAAAAATATAAATGAAGTTTATAGAGATTTACAGAGATTACATGAATTATTTATTGAAAGATATAATTACGATATTACTCTTTCAAGACCACCACATTATATAGATAAAATACCTGATGGGTACGACTCCTATGATGCTTACGCTCTTATGAAATATGATTATCTTGCAGCAAGTTTTGATGGTGGTGGCTGGCTTCCTTCTACCGGGGACTATGATAAAGATGTTAAAAAAATGGTTGACCCTCTAAAAAATGCATTGGAGAAAAACCCTGATGCCTTAAACGGACAGATAATTTTTCAAAAAGATGGTTATAATATGTCTGAAATGACTCCCGTTTGTCATGCTTTACCTCAACATTTGAAGATTTTAAAAGATAAAGGATATGAAGTTGTTACTGTTTCTAAACTAAGAAAGCTAAGCCCTTTTGAAGATATAAAAACAGATGATGATTATATTAAAAATATAGTCGATTTAGATAGTAAAGGTTATGTTATTGGTTATAAAAACAATACTTTTAAACCTAATAAGTTGCTAAGCCAAGGTGAAATGTTAACCATGACTCTAACTAAAGAAATCTGGAGCTCTTTTTTAATGAAAAAAATTCATGATAAAAGTTTCAAAAAAAATTATAAAAAGAATCCATATTATCTTACATACTCTTATTATAATCTTTTAGACCATTACAATAAATGGAATGAAGAAGTGAATTCAGATGATATGCAAAATTTGTTTCAAAAAATTGGTATAGATAAAGATATTAAATCATTTAATAAGATTAAAAGAAAAGATTATGTGGAAATACTAAATAAGTAGCTAAAAAATGTCCTCTTTTAGATAGATTGTTTCTAAAAGAGGACATTTTCTTATGGTATTAAAAGATAGATTGATAAATATTTCAAGTATTTTACAAGGTGTTTTATTGGAAAATTGGTATTTATTAGAATATAATAAAATTTAGTATATTTTGTTGTTATTTCAAATTCAAAATGCTAAACTATAATTGGTTTAAGCATATTATCCATCAACTAAAGGAGAGAACTATGATTATAGATAAAAAGGGAAAACTATTTGGAAAAATTAATATTATAGATTTGGCTGTAGTACTGGTAATAATTTTCTTTGCTTTTAACGCTTTTTCCACTAGCAATGCAATAGAAAACCAAGAGATAATAGAGGCAGAAAGGGCCTATATGACCCTTGAGTTTGAAGAGGTTCATTCTAATTTTTTGAATGTAGTTAATGTTGGAGATTTGGTGAGAGATTCTGTAAGAGGTTTTGTCCTAGGAGAAATTGTAGAAGTTGAAAGTGAAAGTTACAAAGAAATGCTTACTAGCTCCGATGGCAAAGTAGAATACAAAGAAATCCCCGGCAAATATAATATACAGGTAATCTTGGAAACAAAAGGTGTATTCGACGGAAACGGTGTCCTAGTTGAGTCTAAAAGGTACTATATAGGCTCTGAGACTAGAATAAAAACCGAAGACTATGTAACAGATGCATTCGTGCTTAACATCACTAAAGCCGAAGGTGAGTTGAATGACTAGTACAGTATTTAGAAGACTTTCAGATACTTTAATCTTATGGTTTAAAAATAGTTTTATCTTTAAGTTCTTTTATTCAATTTATTTAAAATTCAAAGGATATTTTGAAGCTAGCTATTTTGTTAAGCTTATGTACATAATTAAAGATAGGATAACATCTTCTGAATATATTCCTAAAGAGTCTATGAGTATTGCTGATAGGGTCTTAAAGTTTATTCTGGAAAAATTAAGAAGGTTTTTTAATAAAAACAAAGAAGCTTTTTCAATACAACTAATTATTAAGATTAAGGATATGAGTTTTGGAAAAATTGCATCTTTAAATGGATTATTTCTTGCTGTGTATGCCTTAATATCTACCATATTATATGCACTTAGAGGAAGTTATAATCTTTCATTAATTTTAGCCTTAATATCTCTAGGATTTTTCTTAGTCTTCTATTCTTTGAAAAGAAATATAGGTATACTTCCTAACTTTTTGAAAAGAAAAGATGAAATATCAAAAATAGAAATTGCGGTTTTTGCTATTTTAGGGATTATTTCAGGAGGTTTTTTACCTGTTTTAGGATTTTCCCTAGCAAGTGCTTTGGCTCTAGGCATTGTTTTTCTAATTACCGTCCTTAAAGAAACTTCTTTAGCAGTAGGAAGCTATATATTTGCCATAGTGTTTCTGCCTGATCTACTTACTCTTTTAGTTTTTTTTATTACAATCATAGTTATTTGTCTTGATATATCAAATAAAAAATCTTTCGAATACAATGTTACCCCTATTAGTAATATTTTGTTTATACTTTTAAGTATATTTACAATAAGAACTATACTTTCTGTAGATAGGTCGGGAAGTATAAGAGATTTTGTCCTTAATGCAGGGTCTATACTCTTTATATTTTTATGGACTCAGTTGGATTTAAATATAGAAAAATTCAAGAAAATAGTTTATTTTCTAATATTTACTGCTTTTCTAGCAGGATTGTATGGGATAGTTCAATATATAATCGGTGTGCCTATGGAAAGCGGTTGGGTTGATCCTAACTCCGGTATAGAAACTAGAGTTTTTGCTACTTTTGAAAATCCTAATATTTTTGCAGAATATTTGATTATGATAATTCCCCTAGGATATGCACTTATGCTTAGGGAAAAGAAAATGAAAACAAGGATAATCACCTTAGTTATGGGAGGAGCTATTTTTGCATCTTTGCTTTTTACCTTTTCAAGAGGTGGATGGCTTGGAGCTGGGGCAGGAGCTTTTCTGTTTTTATTTATGTATCAGCTTTCTATGCTGCTTAAGTTTATTCCAGTAGCTTTAATCGGCCTTATGCTGCTACCGGCAAGTATTTTAAGGAGAATGGCTTCTATAGGTAGTTTGGATGATGCTTCTAATTTTTATAGAATGCAGATATGGGAAAAAAGCATAGAAATAATTAAAGATTATCCTCTTACAGGAGTAGGTCTTGGATTTAACAGTTTTAGGAAAATTTCAGCTAAATATATAACAGAAGCTGACCCCTACCATGCCCACAATACCTACTTAGAGCTAGCTGTTGAAATAGGTATTATCGGCTTATTCTTTGTAGTAATGCTGGGATTAAAATTATTGGGAATGGTACACCACATACTTAAGGTTGATAAACATAAGGGAACACTTATGCTTGGATTTTTCGCTGGATTGATTAGTCTTATGGTTCACGGTATGGCAGAGCATGTACTTTACAATCCTAAAATTATACTCTTGTTTTGGTTTTATGTTGGATGTATTAATTCTATTTACTCTATAGTAAAGAAGGAAAGGTTGGAATATGAAAATATTAATGTTAATTGATTCTATAGATATAGGTGGTGCGGAAACTCATCTGGTAGACTTATCTGTGAAGCTTAAGGAAAAAGGTCAAGAAGTAATGGTTATTTCTAGTGGTGGTATATATGAAGATACCCTACAGGAAAAAAATGTACCTTATAAAAATCTACCAGTGAAAGATAAAAACCCTGTGATAATGATTAAAAATATAATGAAAATAAGAAATATAATTAAAGAAAATAATTTTGACATAGTACACGGCCACGGCAGACTTCCTTCTTTTATAGGAAGTAAAGCATGTATTGGTACTGATGCAAAATTTATGACTACTGCTCACGCTAAGGTTGAAAATAAAAGTTTTTATAAATATATTACAACTTACGGAGATAATATAATTGCAGTAAGTGAAGATATTAAAAAATATATAATAAAAGAATTCAATGTTAAGAAAAATATAATTAATGTAATACCTAACGGTATTAATACGGAAAGATTTAAAAAAAGAGTAGAAAATACAAACCTTAAAAAAGATTTGAATTTGTCGGAAAATAAAACTAAAATTCTATCAATAAGCAGAATGGATGACCAGCTGGCTCAAATAGCATTGGATTTAGTCGATATAGTAGCAAAGGATTCAAATCTAGAGCTGCTTTTAGTTGGAGATGGAAACCGAATGAAAGAATTAAAGGAAAAAACTAAAGGAATAGAGGATATTCATCTCTTGGGTAAGCGGACAGATATACCAGATCTAATGAATTTGTGCCATGTAGTAGTTGCTGTTTCCAGAAGTGCTTTAGAAGGATTTGCTTCAGAAAAATTGGTTCTTTTAGCCGGCGGAGAAGGTTATTTAGGCGTTTTTAGAGGAGATATCTTAGAGGTAGCTATGGTAGATAATTTTACTGGAAGGGATAGTAAAACCCCCTATAATAAGGAAAAATTAGAAAAAGATTTATATAAATCTCTCAAATTAAAAGATACAAAAGAAGGAAATAGTATTGAGAAATTGGGAAGAAAAGTCGTGGAAAAACATTATTCTTTAGAAAATATGATAGAAAAAACTATAGAAAACTACAGAGATTTTATAGGAAAAGAAGGAGAAAAAAATGACTAGAAAAGGATTATTTGGAAAATTTCACCGATTAGATGTTATTTTGCTTATTATAATAACTGCTGTAGTAGGACTGGCTTTTAATTACTTTATCTTAGAAGATGGAAGTTTAAACATGAACGTATCAGAGCCTAAAACTGTGGAACTCACCCTTCTTATTCCTGGAGTTAGAAAGCCTACTTTTGAAAATATAGAAATCGGAGATATTGTAAAAAACGGTGAAACTAAAAAGATTTTAGGAGAGGTTGTAGATAAAAAAGTAAAACCTTCAACAATCACTACAACAGATTCATTAGGAAATGTAAGAGAAGTAGAACTTATAGATAAATTCGACTGTACCATTGTAGTAAGAGGAAGTGCTGATGTTACACCTAATGACATTATGATGGCTAATAAATATGTAAAGATAGGTCAATTGATGGAAGTAACAACTCAACGAGTAGAAACTACTCCTGTTATTTTCGGCATTAAAATTATAGAGTAGGTGGAATATTGAAGAATATATTTGTTTTCGGATACTATGGCTTTGACAATGCAGGGGATGAAATAATAATTAAGGAGATAGTCGACTCCTTTAAAAAACCTGGAATAGAATTTTTCGTTTTAACATACAACTACAAAAGAACTAGGGAAAGATTAGGAGAAAATCCTGTTTCCAGGTCTAAGTATATTGACATTATTAAAAGTATAAGAAAATCAGACTTGGTAATAGGTGGTGGTGGTTCTTTAATTCAGGATGTCACCAGCTCTAAATCTCTATACTACTACCTAGGCCTTATAGCTTTAAGTAAGATTTTCGGTAAAAAAGTACTTTTTTTATTCAGTGGTTTCGGTCCTGTGTCCGGTAGTTTTAACAGAATCTTAACTAAATTTATATTGAATCATGTAGATTATATAGTACTTAGAGATAAGATGTCGGAGAAGTTTTTAAGGGACTTAAATATTAAAATTCCTTTTAAAACCGCTGCAGACGCAGCATTTTTGGCTAAGGATATAAATTTAGAATGTGAAAATTTTAAAAAAACTAATGAAAAAACAGTTGGTATTTCCTTACGTAAATGGTATGATGATGAACTTGTATTAAAAGAAATAAAAAAAATAGTTTATTATCTAATAAAAAAAGATTATAAGGTGAAATTAATACCGATGAAATTTCCCGATGATTATGAGTTTATAAAGAAATTAGACATTTTGGATATGGAAGAAGTTTCAATTGTGGATACTTATCTTGACTTTGATAGCTTGTGTGGAGTAATTAAAAATTGCAGATTCCTGATAGGTATGCGACTTCATTCTCTAATATTATCTGCTCTTGTAGAAAAACCCATGATAGGAATATCCTATGATCCTAAAATAGATGGTTTTTTAACTTCTGTAAAGCAAATTAACCACGGTCCCGTTGAAAGTATTGATTTTGAGAAAATGAAGAGAGATATTGAACTTCTTGAAGAAAACTACCAAGACTATAAAGGCAAACTTGTCCAATCAACAAAAGAAATGAAAAAGATGAATTCTGAACTTGTAGATGAAATTATAAACAGATTTATAAATTAATTTTTATTTCACCCAGAAAGTCTTCCGTAAAAGACTATCTGGGTGATTTTTAACTTTTTGTCTTCTATGGAAGACTTTTTTGCTATTGTTTTATATTACTATAAGTTCTCTTGGTGATTTGGTCAAAAGTTCGTATCCTT
>CAYMUD010000029.1:0-11474 GCA_964393495.1 uncultured Clostridia bacterium
TTTTTCTAATGTGGGAACTGCAAATTCAGGAGTACCCATAAAAATAATATTCATATTAGCTTTTTACAACTCCTTCTTCTAATTGACTTTCTCTCAGCATCTTGTCTATAAATAAAATCCCCTCTAGGTGGTCAACTTCATGGGAAATTACAACTGAAAACAATCCTTCAGTTTTTATAGTATGTGATTTACCATCTAAATCACAATATCGAACTTTTAATTTTTCAGGTCTTTTGACATCACCATTTTTATTTGGAACACTTAGACAACCTTCAGTTATTATTTGTTCTCCATCTCTTTCTAATATTTCAGGATTTACTAAAACTAAAGGCCCTTCACCTATATCTACAACTATTAATCTTTTTAGTATTCCAACTTGGGGAGCTGCTAATCCTATACCATCATTTTCTACCATTGTTTCAATCATATCATCTGCTAATATTTTTATTCTTTCGTTTATATTTTTTATCTTTCTACTTTTTTTTCTTAGAATCTGGTCTCCTTCAATTCTTAAGTTTCTAAGCGCCATCTTTACCTCCTATGATATTGTATTTGGGTCAATCTCAATTGATATACTTATATTTTTGTAACTTTTATTGAAATATAACTTTCTTAAAACATTTTTGATTTTATTAATTGTATCACTTCTAGCTTTTATTAAGGTATCTATTTGATACTCGTTATTTATTTTATATATACCTTTTGGAACTGGTTCATATACCTTTATATATCCATTTTCTATTAGTTTTTTTAAATTTTCAAGTAATTTTTTATATTTTATGTTGTTAAATTTTTTTAATGAAATTTCATCTTTTGACTTAGTATTAATATACAGTATCTTAATATATGGTGGATATTTAAATTCTTTTCTTAACATTATTTCCTGTTTAAAAAATTCGTAGTAATTGTTTTCTATGGCATAATTAATACTGTAGTGATCAGGTTCATAAGTTTGTAGTATTACTTTACCCAGCTTACTTCCTCTTCCTGCTCTACCACTTACTTGAGTAATTAACTGAAAAGATTTCTCACTCGCAGTGTAAAAAGGTAAATTTATTGTTATATCAGCTGAAATAATCCCAACTAATGTTACATTCGGAAAGTGAATACCTTTAGCTAGCATCTGGGTTCCAATTAAAATATTGGTTTTACCATTTGATAAATTTTTATAAATTTTTTCCTGAGCACCTTTTTTAGATACAGTATCAAAATCCATTCTATCAATTATTTTATCTGGGAATATTTTTTTTGTAACTTTCTCTATCCGCTGTGTCCCTACACCAAAAGTTTTAAAATATTTACTATTACATTTTGGACACTTATTACTAACTATTTTCGTAGCTCCACAGTAATGACAAATCAATTTATTTATACTAGAATGATAAGTCATAGAAACATCACATCTGTCGCATTTTACTACATAACCACAGTTTCTGCAAGATACAAAAGACGAGTATCCTCTTTTATTTAAAAATAATATAACCTGTTCTTTTTTATCTAAAGTTTCTTTTATTTGTCTATATAACTTTCTACTAAAAATATTTTTATTACCTTCATCTAATTCTTGTTTCATATCCACTACAATTGTTTCAGGTAATTTGACATCATTAATTCTATTCTTTATTTCAATTAAATTATATTTTCCCTTTTTAGCCTTATAATATGTGCTAATAGATGGAGTTGCAGAACCTAAAATTAACTTACATCCAGTTATTTCAGATAATTTCTCTGCTACATCAATAGTCTTATATTTTGGTGTTACAGATGAATTATATGAATCGTCATGCTCCTCATCTATAATAATAGCCCCTAAATCTCGAACCGGAGTAAATAAAGCGGATCTTGCACCTATAATTATATCCTTATACCCTTTATTTATTTTATCCCATTCTTCATATTTTTTCTTGCTGTTCATTCTGCTATGTATTACAGCTATACGATTACCAAACCTATTAACAAATCTACTAATCATATGATTTGTCAAAGATATTTCCGGAAATAACATAATTGTTTTTTTGTTAACTTTAATCAATTCTTTAATAATCTTCATATATATTTCTGTCTTTCCACTACCTGTTACACCGTGTATCAGATTATATTGATTAGTTTCTTGCTTTATTGTTTCAAGAGCTTTCTTTTGCTCAATATTTAAATTAATACTACTTTCTCTAATTTTATCTCTATTTTTTAGAATTTCTATATTTTTTTTCTCAATTATTTCCACAATTTTTTTATCTTCTAAGGATTTTAAAGAAGATAAACTACTACTTGTATCCTTGATTAGTTTATGTCTTTCCACTACTTTTTTATTTGTAAGGTACTCTATTATAGCTCTTTGTTTATGAGCATTTGACCTTATTTTATACTTATCTATATTATCTTTTATATCTTTTATTCTAACAAGCTTAGTCTTTTTATAAGACTTGTCTATTATATTTATATTAACTATTTCCTCTTCTTGTAATATATATATATCCTTTAAAAAATCTAAGGATTTAAATTCTCTAAATAAGTATTTAAAAGACACAGGCTCACCTTTAGATTTTAGAATAGTATATATCTCACTATCACCTGTATATTTTTTATTTTTCACCTCTACATAATAACTAATATCTCGTGAATTTCTGGGAGGATAAAACAACTTTGCTGCATCTATATATCTACATACATATTCTTCTCTCATCCAATCTATAAGGATCAAAATTTCATCTGTCATAACCGGCATATCATCAATTAAATCATTAATATATTTCATTTTACTATCTGATATATCAGTTTTTTCAACTTTTGATACTATGGTTCCTTCTAATTCTTGATTGTTGAAATCAACCATAACTCTCATTCCAGGCATTAAATAATCTTCCATATTTGAGGGAATCTTGTAGGTAAATTTCCTATCAATATTCCTGCTATTTTTATTAATAATTAACTGACAATACATACAAACACTTCCAAACAAATTTAAAGCTTGATTACAATCAAGCTTTAAAGAGTTATTCTTTACTATATACTATTCTTCCTTCGTAAAATTCTTGTATCGCTATGTTTATTGGTTTTTTATCATCTGTTTCTACCATTATATCATCTCCAGCCACAATTTCTCTAGCTCTTTTAGATATTACAGTAACCAACATATATCTACTCTCAACCTTTTCTAATAATTCACCAATTGAAGGTTCTATCATTTTATTCCTCCTTAAGTTTTTCTATTATATCCTTTTTTCTAATAGCTTTGTGCTTTTCAGCTATTAGAATACTATCTACAACTTTTACCGCATCTTCTAAATCATCATTAATTATAACATAATCATACTTAAATGCATAATTTAACTCATGATATGCACATTCCATTCTTTTTAATATAACTTCCCTACTATCCGTTCCTCTAGAGGTAATTCTATTCCTCAATTCTTTCATTGATGGAGGCATAATAAATATAAAAATTCCTTTAGAATAACTTTCTTTTATTTGCAACGCTCCTTGTATGTCAATTTCAAGAATTAAATCCTTACCGTTTTCTGTTTCTTCTATTACTTTTGATTTTGGAGTACCGTAATAGTTTCCATAGACTTTTGCATATTCTAAAAAGTCATTCTGATTTATTTTTTCTTCAAATTCTTTTTCAGAGTAAAAATAGTAATTTTTCCCTTCGACCTCATTTTTTCTTGGGTCACGGGTTGTTGCTGAAACTGATATGGTTAAATCTTCTTTGCGTTTTACAAGTTCTTTACATATAGTTCCTTTTCCTGCCCCGGATGGTCCTGAAATAACAATTACAAGTCCTTCTTTCTTCATTTGTTAACCCTATCGATGTCATTTTTATTATTAAATCTTTGAGATATAGTCTCAGATTGAATTGCTGATAAAACCACATGATTGCTATCCATAATTACCACAGCTCTAGTTTTTCTGCCGTAAGTAGCATCTACTAATTTTCCTTCTTCTCTTGCATCGTTAATTAATCTTTTAATTGGTGCAGATTCGGGGCTTACTACAGCAATTACTCTATTTAAGGCTACAATATTTCCAAAACCTATGTTTATCATCGACATATAATTTCTCCTTATTCTATATTTTGAGCTTGTTCTCTAATTTTTTCTATTAAATTTTTTACTTCTATAATATTTTTAGTTATATTTAAATCTTGAGTTTTTGATCCAATTGTATTGATTTCTCTGTTAGCTTCTTGCAAAATAAAATCCAATTTACGTCCCACTGTTCCACCTTTTTTCAGTGTCTGTTTTAACTGCTTGATATGACTTTCTAGTCTAATAATTTCTTCATTTATATCTACTTTATCTGCATAAATAGCTATTTCATTGTATAATCTATTTTCATCAATATTATATTCATCAGCTAAGATTTCTTTGATTCGCTTTTCTAATTTTTCTTTATATTCCTCAACTACATTTTCTGAACCAGATGTAATTTCTAATAACACTTCTGTTATTTTTTCTATATTATTAATCATATCCTGAGATAACTCTCTACCCTCTAAAAGCCTCATATTGTTTAAATTTTCTAATCCTTCATTTAATGCTTTTGATAAACATTCCCAAGTTTTTTCTTCGTCAATATCTTCATTTTTAATTTCAATTATTTCATTGAAATTAATATAATCCTTTAAATCTAATTCTTCCTCTTTTTTTAATACTTTAGAAAGCTCCTTTACAGCAGATTTATACTTTAAAGCTAAATCAACATTTGGTCTAACTTCAATATCTGTACCTTCTACTACTTCCATATTAACTGAAACATCAACTCGTCCTCTATTTATATACCCTTTAATTAGTTTTCTTATATTTTCTTCCAAAAATCTTACATGCCTTGGCATTCTAATATGTATATCATTATATCTATTGTTAACTGTTTTTAATTCCAAAATAAATTTATATCTTTCGTTACTACTTTCTCCTTTTCCAAATCCCGTCATGCTTACAATATCGCCCATATATCCTCCTTATTTTCTTGTTAGTATATAATATCATTATATTATTCAATTATCAATTGTTTGAAAAAGGTTTTTTACTTTATTTTCTTAATTAATAGTGTTATACTGTATTTCACTAATAGTGATAAACAAGGAGGTATTATGGCTTTAGATGGTTTTGTATTAGGAAGCATTCTTTACGAACTCAAGAAAAAAATTCTAAATGGCAAAATAAATAAAATATATCAACCTGAAACAGACGAACTTATTTTCAACATTAGAAACAAGGGTCAAAATCATTTGCTACTTGTTTCTGTTAATAATAACTATCCCCGGATAAATCTAACTAATAGCAGTAAAAAAAATCCCTATGAACCTTATAATTTTTGTATGCTTTTAAGAAAATATCTTACTAGTAGTATTATAAAAGACATACGACAAATTAACAATGATAGGGTTATAGAAATAGATTTCGAAGTATTTGATGAATTAAGGACCAAAAGTATAAAAACTTTGATCGTTGAGATAATGGGTAAGCATAGTAATGCGGTATTGGTATCAGATAATAAAGTACTGGATTCTATATATAAAATAGGAGAGAATAAAGCTATTGATAGAGTTTTGTACCCAGGAGTAGAGTATAAATATCCAGATGTTGGAAATGAAGTTAATCCTACTACTATAAACTATAACCATTTCAAAAGGCTTTTTGAAAATGAAAATGAAGGTAAAAAAGTTTATAATTTCTTTCTTCATAACTTTACTGGATTTGGACCTCGATTATCCAGAGAAATGTGTCTTCGTAGTCAAATAGATGAAAACTCTAAAATAGGAGAAATTGATAAAAATTCTTTTGAAAAGCTTTATATATCCTTTGAGAATTTATTAAAATCAAAAAAAAACAACAACTACAATTGGAATATATATTCTAAAGATAATGAATATATTGATTTTCATTGTTTCCCCCTTGAAATATATAAGGATTTTACGGAAATTAATTTTGATTCCATAAGTAAATTAGTGGATAATTATTATTATTACAAAGATAGGTATCAGAGAATGCAACAGCGTATCCATCATTTGAAAAAAGTAGTGGATAAAAATATTAGTAAAAATCAATCAAAATTACTAAAATTAAAAGAAGAATATGAAATATCAAAGGATAGAGATAAATACAAAGTTTATGGTGATTTAATTATAGCTTATATGTCTACTATTAAAAACTACAATGATTCTGTGAAGGTTAATAACTATTATGATAACAACAATACAATAGAAATACCTTTAGATAGCAGACTATCTTTATCTAAAAATGCACAAAAATACTATAAAAAATACGAAAAATTAAAAACTGCACAAGAAAAAATTAAAAAACAAATAAAAATCACAAAACAAAAACTTGATTATTTTTACAATTTACAATATATGATTAATAATTGCGACGACTTTGAAGCTGTAAATGAAATAAGAGAAGAACTAGTCAATACAGGTTATCTAAAAAGTAAAAGTTCTAAAAACAAAAAACATAGAAAGTCTAAACCTTACAAAGTAATATCTAGAGATGGATTTGAAATATATATAGGTAAAAACAACAAGCAAAACGACTATATAACATTTAATTTAGCTTCAAAAGAGGATATCTGGATGCATACCAAAAACATACCTGGATCTCACGTAATAGTCATAACAAAAGGAAAAGAAATTCCAGATACTACTTTAGAGGAGGCAGCTTCCTATGCAGCTTATTACAGCAATGCACGACAATCTTCTAAAGTACCTGTAAATTATACTTACAAAAAACAGATAAGAAAACCAAAGAATGCAGAACCTGGCTTCGTAATATTCAAAAAATACTATACAATGTACATAGATCCTCAAAAACCAAAAGAGAATAAATGAAAATCATTTATTCTCTTATTAATACCATATCCATATCATCCAATTCCTCTAGCATTACCGAAACTCTTTCACTTTTTGAGGTAGGTACATTTTTTCCCACAAAATCAGCTCTTATGGGTAACTCTCTATGACCTCTATCAACTAAAACCGCAAGTTCTACTTTTTTAGGTCTACCTCTATCTACAATAGCATCTAAAGCTGCTCTTACAGTCCTCCCTGTATAGAGTACATCATCAATTATTATCACAATTTTATTTCTAACGTCAAAATCAAAAGATTTTATTTCTATATTTTCTTCTTTATTAATGTCATCTCTATAGTTAGTTATATCTAATTCATAAATTGGAACCTTTATATTTTCTATTATTTCAATATTTTTTTGTATTCTATAAGCTAAAGGAATACCTCTTGTCTTAATTCCTATAAGAACAACATCTTCCACCCCTTTATTTTTTTCTATAATTTCATGGGATATTCTTTTTAAAGCTCTTCCTATCGCTTTTTCATCTAATATTATGGCTTTTGTTTTCATTTATTCCTCCTGTTTAGAGTATCTAAGATAGCTAAAAAATCTTCAGGTTCATTTTCAGTAAACTCCATATATTCATTAGTTTTAGGATGATTAAATCCTACTGTTTTAGCATGAAGAAGTTGGCCTTCAACTTTAAATTCATTTCTTTTTCTCCCATAAGTAAGATCTCCTACTACAGGATAACCTATGTGAGACATATGGACGCGTATTTGATGTGTTCTACCCGTTTCTAAATTGAGTTTTAAGTAAGTATAATCTTTATATCTTTCAATAATTTCAAAATGTGTTACAGCTTTTTTCCCATTATGCGATACAACTGCCATTTTTTTTCTATTTTTAGGATCTCTTCCTATGGGAAAGATAATTTTACCTTTATTGTTTGGTATAACTCCATGTACCAAAGCTGTATATTCTCTCTTGGTTTTATGCTTTTTTATTTCTTTACTAAGTTCTAAATGAGCTAAATTATTCTTAGCTATCAATAGTAACCCTGTGGTGTCTTTATCTATTCTATGGACTATTCCAGGCCTTATAACACCATTTATAGATGAAAGCTTATCTAATTTATTAAGTAACCCGTTTACTAAAGTTCCTTCTCTATTTCCTGGTGCTGGATGAACTACTAAACCTCTTTGTTTGTTTACAATGGCTAAATATTCATCTTCAAATATTATATCTATATCAATATCTTCAGCTTTAATTTTAAGTTTTTTAGGTTCAGGGAAAAATACTTTTACTTCATCTCCATTTTTTAAAATATATTTTTTCTTTTCATCTAAATCATTGACTTTCACATTATTTTCTTTAATTAGTTTTTGTATATTTGATCTAGAGTATTTTTGGTATTGATTTGAAATGAATTTATCTAATCTTGTTTCCTTTTCTCCTACATATTTAAATTTATCAATTTTCAATTTCATCATCTCTTTCATATTTCTCAAAAAATACTAAGATAGATAATAGTATAGTAAATATAACTAAGAAAGAATCTGCAATATTAAACACTGGAAAATCATAATACCCCCAGAAATTAACATCTATAAAGTCTACTACAAAATTTAGTCGTATTCTATCTATTAAATTACCTATTGTACCACCTACTATACCCCATAGGGAAAGTAAAGTTAAAGTATTTAAGCTTTTATTTCTTTTCATATAAATAAATATACCTATCAAAATAATTATAGTGAATACTATCAAAGGAAGCTGCTTATTTTGAAACAAACCAAAAGCAGCTCCTCTATTTTCAACATACTTTAACTGCAAAAAATTCAATATAATAGGTATGGATTCTTTGTTTTTTAGATTTAAAATTGCATAATATTTTGTGATTTGATCTATTACTACAATAAAAGTTGCTAAAATAATATACATATTTTGCTCCTTATATCTTATTAATTGTTTTCATAATAAGCTCTGCACTTTTTTTAGCAGCCTTTTTTTCAAATTCTTCGTAATTAATTGTAGATGATTCATCAGCATTATCCGATATAGATCTTATAGCAATATAGGGCACTTTGTTGAGATAACAAACCTGACCTATAGAACCACTCTCCATATCTACACACAGTGCATTAAATTCTTTCTCTAAGAATGTTTTTGTGCTCTTCTTGCTTACAAACTTATCACCTGAAATAATTCTTCCTATCTTATATTTATCTTTACTACTAAGAGATTCTTCTACAAAATTCTTTAATTTACTATCAGTTTTAAAAATATACTCTTCCATTTGTGGTATTTGACCCAGTTTATATCCAAAGCTTCTAACATCCACATCATATTGTATCGTTTCTGAAGCAATTATAATATCTAAAACATTAACATCCTTTGATATACCACCAGCAACTCCAGTATTTATAATATAATCTGGAGAAAAATTGCTGATTAGCAGTTGGGTTCCGACAGCTGAATTTACTTTACCAATTCCGCATTTAGTTATAATAACTTGAATGTCTTTTAAATCACAAATGTAAAAATTAAAATTATTTATTATCTTAGTGTTATTTTTGTGCATTTTTTTTATCAGCAAATGGATTTCTTCTTCCATAGCGCCTATTATGCCTATCTTCACCATATATTCTCCTAGTCTATCCTATATAAATAAATTTATTAACACAGTTCTTAAAACATTCATTAACAAAAAGGCTACAATAGGAGAAAAATCTATCATACCCTTATTCAATCCAATTTTATAAAGTAATTCTCTTATAGGATAAAGAATAGGTTCTGTGAGTTGAAATAATATATTGTAGATTTTAGGACTTACTATGTTTCTTAAGTACGACAAAATAATTCTTGCTAATATTAATATTTCTATTAGATTAAATAACGTATTTACGGCTCTTATAAATATACTCATTTACTACTCCCATCTGAAAATGTTTTTTTCTGTATTTATTTTTATTTTTCCTTCTATCTCAGTTCCTTTAGGGGCTATCAAAAAAATATCATTAGATACTTTTTGTATATTAGCTTCTAAAGCATATACCCCGCCTTTTGTAAATTCGAAAATAAGTTTTTTTAGTTCTTTATCTATGTTTTCTAAATTCAAAACTATAGTCTTTTTTCTTTTTAATTCATCTACTATTGAAGCACATTCATTGTAATTTTCAGGTTTTAGAATATATAAATCAGCATCGATATTTTCTACTTTTGTTTTATATATTTCTCTACTTCCATCTTTAGTCATTTTTTCTCTATAACTTCTCTTTTCTTTTCTATCTTTTTTTTGATTTATGTCTATGTCATCCTCATATAAATCTTCTTGGATTTCATCTTCTAAATCAGAAACTCCTATCAGATTTTTAAATTTATCTAACATGTTTTCCTCCTAATATTGTCTTTCTCCAAATAACTCAGTTCCAATTCTAACTATGTTAGCTCCTTCTTCTATAGCTATATGATAGTCATTACTCATGCCCATAGATAAATATTCCATAGAAACATTATCATATTCCATATTTGAAAATTTATCAAAGTTATTTTTTAATTCTTTAAAAATAGGTCTTGCATCTTCAGGGTTATCATAATATGGTGCAACGGTCATAAAGCCTTTTATATTAAGAGTCTTAAATTGAGAAATTCTTTTAATAGTTTCTTCTAATTCTTTAACCTTAAACCCAAATTTTGAGTCATCTTCCGCTACATTAACCTCTAAAAGAATATCCATTTCTCTATTATTATTTTTACAGTATTTATCAATTCTTTTAGCTAGTCTAACACTATCAACAGATTGAATAAGTTTTACTTTATCGTAAATATATTTTACTTTGTTTCTTTGTAGATGTCCAATCATATGCCAATTTACTTCTTTATCTATCTTTTCATGTTTATCTAAAAATTCCTGGACTCTATTCTCTCCAAAATTTCTAAGCCCACAATCAAAAGCTTCTAGAACTTTATCCACATTTACGTTTTTTGATACTGCTATTATTGTAATATCCCTTAAATTCTTTTGAGTACCTTTTAATGATTTATTGATTTTATTTTTAATATGTTCTACATTTTCTTTAATTGCCATAAATACCACCTTATTTTAAAATTTGACCCTCTTTAACTTCCTTTGGATTAGATATAACTTTATCATATAGTTTTACTGTATAATAGTTTTCATCATTTAAACTAACCTGTCCCCTACTATTTAGAGTGTACTTTAAGCCTTCATCTATAATTGAAATTTCCTCATTTTGTCCTATTATTCTTATTGGATAAAATTTGACTATTTTACTAGCTCCAATTACGTATACTCCTTGGATTCCTTCTTTTTCAATAATCGAATTGTTTTTAATTTTAATTCCATTGTATTTATCAAGTATTATCTCTACATCTAAATATCTTTCATTAAAAAAATCATAAAAATATTTATCTCCTTCAATTATTAAAAAAGTATCTGTATTATTGATTTGTTTTTTTATAATTTTTCCTTTTATTATCTCATTATTATCGACCACTCTTATACTAATGAAGTTATTATTTTCAAGTTTTATATTTTCTAAGTTAATCATAATATACCATTTAAAATTATCTACAACTTTTACAACCGGGTCATCTATATCAAGTTTTTCTTTTTTTGTAATATTTTCTTCTAGGTTAACAATATTATAATCTCCAAAT
>CAYMUD010000030.1:0-11316 GCA_964393495.1 uncultured Clostridia bacterium
GTATTATGAACATAAATGTTAACCCTTCAAAGGGTATGAGAGATTTTACTCCAGATGAAAAGGAAATAAGAGATTATATAGAGGGAATAATAATTAATACTTATAAAAAAGATGGGTTTCAGCTTATTGAAACTCCTGTTGTTGAAAATATAGAAAGACTCCTTGGAAGTGATGGAGGAGATAATTTAAGGTTAATTTACAGAATTTTAAAAAGAGGTAAAAAATTAAAAAAAGCTTTAAATCGAGAACCTATAGAAATTGATGAGTTAAGTGACTTAGGATTGAGATATGATCTTACGGTTCCTTTGAGCAGATTTTATTGTAACAGTCGTGCCGAACTTCCAATGGTTTTTAAAGCCATGCAGGTGGGTAATGTTTTTAGAGCTGAAAGAGCACAAAAGGGAAGGTATAGAAGCTTTAAACAATGTGATATAGATATAATAGGCGACGAAACTAAAATGGCTGAAATACAACTCATTTCAACTACTGCTAAAGCCCTAACTAAACTTAATGTTAAGGATTTTGTAGTAAGAATAAACGATAGAAGGATTTTAAAAGATGTAGTACTTCACTGTGGTTTTAAGGTTGAAAATTTTGAAAATGTTTGTATAACAATGGATAAACTAGATAAAATAGGTTTAGAAGGTATTGAAAAGGAATTATCTAAAAAAGAGTACAGTGATGTGAAAATAAAAAATATTCTTGATGCAATTCATAATATAAATGATAAAGGCCTGGAGGCACTTACCAAGTACGGTGTGAATGAAACTGTTATAAAAGAAATAGAAACTGTTATAAATACAATCAATGATATCAGAGAAGAAAATTTTGAAATTATCTTTGATTTTACCTTGGTAAGAGGTATGGGTTATTATACTGGTTCTATTTTCGAAATATCTTATAAAGACTTAGGATATTCTATTGCAGGTGGTGGAAGATATGATGAAATGATAGGTAATTTTATAGGTGAAAAAATTCCAGCTATAGGATTTTCTATTGGCTTTGAAAGACTTGCAAACCAATTGATAAAAGAAAAATTTAAAGTGCCTGGTGATGAAAGGTTGGTTATGCTTTACGACGAAAGTGATAACTTTGCTTCTATTATTAAAGCCGCTGACAAATTTAGAGAAAAAAACTACATTGTAGGTTTATATGAAAGAAGAAATAAAATGGGCAAGCAGTTAAATAGGCTTTTCGAACAAGGTTATGGAAAATTTACTATTTTTAGTGAGATAGAAGAAGAAATGGAAATAAGTGATCTTAACGACGATTAAAAAAACACCCTAGGGTGTTTTTTTTTTAGCTTAATTATTTCGGCTTTTATATTCTCATCTATATCTATTATTCCGTAAGTTTTGTCCTTAGTATTTCTTGGATTAGTTGGACTACCTGGATTAAAAAACAAAATATCATCTATCTTTTGATTAAAAGGCCTATGAGTATGTCCAAAAAGTACTATATCAGCTTCTGTTTCTTCAGCTCTATAACACAAATTTTCAAAAGTAAACTTGACATTATATTTATGACCGTGGGTTAACAAGACTTTTCTATCTTTAAGATTTAGTATTATTTCATCCTGTGCGTCATTTTCTCTAATATCACAATTTCCTTTTACTTTTATGATTTCTACTCCTAATTCATCTTCTATTACTTCTGCATCTTTAATGTAGTCTCCTAAATGAATAATAATGTCTAATTTCTTATTTTCTAAATTATTAATTAATTTTTCTATACACCTATGAGTATCACTAATTACAGCTATTTTCATCTAAGATTTCCTCTATTTTAAATTTAACTCCTTCAAGGGCTTTTTTTCTATGACTAATTTTATTCTTTTCATCTCTTCCCATTTCTCTAAAGGATTTATCGAAGCCTTGGGGAATAAATAATGGATCATATCCAAATCCGCCTTTTCCTCTGTATTCTTCAGAAATTCTACCTTTACAAACGCCATGTACTATGTGCTCATTACCTTCTTTATCTATTATAACAGCAACTGTCATAAAATAAGCTCTTCTACCGGTGCCTTTGATACCATTTAATTCTTTAAGAAGTTTTTCATTATTTTCATCATAAGTAGCATTTTCTCCGCTGTATCTTCCTGCATATATTCCTGGTTCACCATCTAAAGCATCAACAAAAAGTCCTGTATCATCTGCTATTACAATATGTCCTTTAATCAAATCTGATATAGCTCTTGCTTTTTTTAGTGCATTTGCTTCTAAAGTTTTACCATTTTCTACTACTTTTATTTTATCTAACCCTAAATCTTTTTTAGAAAAAATTTTTACATTTGTATCTTTTAATATTTCTTTTATTTCTTTAATCTTGTCCTTATTATTTGAAGATAAAATTACTTTTTCCATTAGTCCTCCATAATTTCTTTAGTAATCTCTTTTCCTAGTACATCTTTTTGTATCTCAAATAAATCATTACACCCTTTTTTAGCTAAATCCAAAAGGTTCATCAATTCTCCCATAGAAAAAGGAGACTCTTCTCCTGTACCCTGTATCTCTATAAATTCTTCTTTGTTAGTCATAACTACATTCATATCTACCTTGGCATTCTTGTCTTCTTCATAGCATAAATCTAGTAAATTCTCTTCGTCAACTACTCCTACACTAATTGCTGATACAAAGTTTTTTGCAGGTATTTTATCAATTAACTTTTCAACCTTTAATTTATTAAAAGCTTGTATCATAGCTACGAAACTTCCAGTTATTGCTGCTGTTCTAGTTCCGCCATCTGCTTGTATTACATCACAATCAATCCATAAAGTACGTTCACCAAAACCCTTAAGATCTACTACTGATCTTAATGACCTACCTATAAGTCTCTGTATTTCTTGTGATCTACCATCTTGCTTTCCTTTTTTAGCCGCTCTCATTTTTCTGCTTCCTGTAGATCCTGGAAGCATATCATATTCTGCCGTTACCCATCCTTGTCCAGTATTTCTTAAAAAATGAGGTACCTTTTCTTCTATAAAAGCAGTACAAACAACTTTTGTTTTTCCCATCTGAATTAAAACAGAACCATCTGGATGAATCAAATATTCATCTTCTATTTTTGGATCTCTAATATTATCGAAGCTTCTTCCATCATATCTTGCCATTTTTCCTCCTTATTTTATAACTACATTATAAAGCTCATCACTTGATGGCTCATCTATTTCAATGATTTTTTGATTTCTCTTTGTTAAACATTTTTTTTCATCAATAATTTCACCGATAATTTTTAATGATATTCCTTCTTCTTTTAGCTCTTCAATCATTTTATAGCTCTTATCTTTATTTGCTATTATAAGCATTGCTCCACTTGAAATAAGTCTGTATGGATTTATTTTGTAGTAATTACATACAGCTTTTGTTTCTATTGAAACAGGTATCTTTTCTTCATCTACTAAAATACCTAAATTATTTGCTTTATATGCTTCCCAAACTGCACCATAAACTCCACCTTCTGTAATATCGTGCATATACTTTGAGCCTAATTTACCACATAGCACACCCTCTTTTACTACACTAAGTTTGTTAACATATCCTTTTACTTTTTCTGAAGACAATTCACTGCAGTTAAATACTTCCTTGTCTAATTCTTTTGTATTCTCAGAATATATAATTGATGTACCTTCTATTCCTATTTCTTTACTAATCAGTAGCAAATCTCCAGATTTTATGGGATCATTATTTGTATTTTTATCTTTTATTCCCAAAGCTGTTAATGATAGTACCATTTTATTTACTGCATCAGTTATTTCTGTATGTCCTCCCACTATTTCAACATTTATTAAGTCTGCAGCTTCATTGGCTTCTTTCATTATTCTTTCTATTTCATATTGCTCAGTTCCCTTTGGAGCCAAGATGGTCATTAAAAGTGCATTAGGCTCTGCTCCTGCTGCTCCTATATCGTTGCAAGCTACATTTACAGCGATTTTGCCTATATTTTTAGTGGCTCCAGTAATAGGGTCTGAGGAGATTACACAGTACTTATTTCCGTAATCTATAACTGCACAATCCTTACCTACTCCAGCTCTTTCAACAACTTCATCTCTTCTTGTTTTTATGTTAGATATTATTATTTCTTCTAGTAATCTATTTGGCAATTTTCCAACTTCCATTATACAACTCCTTTTGAAAAGCTTACATTGAATTTTAACATAAAAAAAGACTACCGTAAAGATAGCCTTTTATATATTTTAATCTTCATTTTTATTCAATAAAAGCCCACTTAAAATCGTAGTTTGCTCCAACTGGATATCTTGCAATATCCTTAACGTAAGACTTTTGAACAAAGTTTCTGCTTGGATGATACATAGGGTATATTGGAAGGTCTTCAGCTAGTATTGCTTCTGCTTCAGCCATAGCTTCATATCTAGCATCACCGGTTTCTGTTACAGCTTTTTTTACAGCTTCATCATATTCAGGATTGCTGTAAAAAGAGGTATTATTACCGTTATTTGTTACCCAAACATCCATAAAAGTTAGGGGATCATTATAATCACCAATCCATCCTGAATAAGTAATTTTATATTCACCAGTCTGATATCTGCCTAGTAAAGACTTATACTTTAAGGATTCAATATTTATTTTTATATCAAAAGCATATTCCCACTGACTTTGAAAAAATTGAGCTATTTTTGACCAAGTATCTCCATCTCCAACAAGAAAGGTTACTTTTTCTTCAAATTCTTCTTTTGTTATTTCTAATTCTTCTAATGCTTCTAAAAAAAGCTTGCCTGCCTCTTCTGGTCTATAATCTGGAAGCTCGCTATTTCTTGTTTCTCCAAAAGTTTTACCATCAACTCCTTTCATTGCTGGTGGTGTATAACCTTCGGCTACTATGCCCATGCCCCCTTGTATTGCATCAACATAGGTTTGTGAATCTGTGGCAAGTGCAAAAGCTTTTCTTAATTTATAATTATTAAACCAAGGATCTTGGGTATTGAATTGCAAATACCAAGTCACCGCCTGAGATAAAGAATGATATTCAGGACTATCTTTATATATTTTTAAAAATTCTGAGGGTACTTTTGCTATATCTAATTCTCCATCATCATACATTTCTATTATTTTATTGTTGTCTCTTAGCATTACCCCTTCTATTCTATCAAGCTTAACTTTTTCGGAATCCCAATAATTCGGATTTTTTTCTAATATAAGTTTCTCATCATGTATCCATTCTTTTATTATAAATGGACCACTATATATCATCTTTTTTGCTTCTGTTGCAAAAGAATCTCCCCATTCTTCCACGGCTTGCTTTTGCGCAGGAATATAAGTAATAAAAGAAGTTAAACTTAAGAAGAAAGGTGTTTCTCTTATTAATTTAACCTTCAAAGTTTTTTCATCTATTACCTCTATACCTACTTCATTTGGGTCTTCAATTAAACCATTATTATAAGCTTCTGCATTCTCTATATAATAAAGCTGATAGCTATATAATGAGTATGATTTTGGATTTAATGTTCGCAACCATGCATAGGCAAAATCTTCGGCTGTAATAGCCGTTCCATCTGACCATTGTGCATCTCTTAAATGAAAAATATATTCTGTTCCATCATCACTTATTTCCCAATAATCTGCTAATCCCTCTCCTATTGATCCATCTGGATTGAGTCTCACTAGACCTTCGTATACTGAATTTATAACGCTAAAAGATACTTGGTCTATAGTAAGTTGTGGATCTAAATCAGGAGGTTCTTGGCGCCAGTTTATATTTAATACCTGCTCTACAATTTCATCTTCTGAATTTTCTGGTATTTCTTCTAATTCACCTTTATGGCTATTCTCTTGTTGAAGCTCATCTGGCTTTTCTACATCTTGAGAACAAGCCGTTGATAAAATTACAAATATTAATATAATAATTAATCTAGCCTTGTTTTTCATTTATAATACTCTCCTCTCTACCAACCTTATTGAAAGCTTGCCTGTCCAGTTTTTTTGCAATTTTATAATTATTTAATGATTAAATTATATAAGCATTTTCTCAAATCGCTAAAGTTTTGAACTTCTATTAATGTTCAATTGATTATTTAGCTCTTTTTTATCTATTACTTTGATTCCTAATGACTTAGCTTTCTCATATTTCGAACCAGGATTTTCACCCATCACTAAGAAGTCCGTATTCCTACTTACAGAACCTGTAACCTGCCCTCCCGACTTCTCTATAAAGCTTTTTATTTCTTTTCTTGTTATGCTAAAGCTTCCTGTTATAACAATTTTTTTGTCTGTAAAAATATTTTCTTCTACTTCTTCTTTATAGTCATAGTAGGGATTAATACCTTTATTCAACAACTTATTTATATTTTCTTTTATATTTTTATCATTAAAAAACTTATATATTTCTTCAGCTACTACTTCACCGATATCACGAATTTCTATTAAATCTTCTTTTTTTGCAGTTTTTAGATTTTCCAAGGACTTATAATTTTTTACTAAATCCTTTGCCGTTTTAATACCTACATTTGGTATTCCCAAGGCATAAATGAAAGACTCCAGTCTACAGTTTTTACTTTTTTCTAAAGCATTTATAAGATTCTGGGATTTTTTTTCTTTAAATCCTTCTAGTTTAAGAAGTTCTTCTTTTTCTATATCGTAAAGCTGAGAAATATCTTTTATATCTAGTTCTTCATAAAGTTGATATGCAGTTTTTTCACTAAATCCTTCAATATTCATAGCATCTCTACTTGCAAAGTGTACTATAGAGGAAACCAGCTGAGGTTTACAAGATAGTTTGTTAGGACAGAAATAGTGTACTCCTTCTTTTATAAGTTCTGTTCCACAAGCTGGACAATTTTCCGGCATATTTATTTCTCTTGTTTCTCTATCTTCTTCTACAACTCCTAGTATTTCCGGTATTACATCATTTGATCTTCTCAGCCAAACTCTACTATTAATTTCCACCTTTTTTCTTCTAATATCTTCTATATTATTTAGAGTAGCTCTTTGGATTGTTGCTCCTCCTATTTCCACCGGTTCTAAAAGGGCACTAGGTGTAACTTTACCACTTCTTCCAACATTCCATTTTACGTCTTTTAAAATGGTTGTTACTTCTTCAGCTTCAAATTTAAATGCTACTGCCCACCTTGGAAATTTTTGAGTGCTACCTAATACTTCTCTAGTTTTTATATCGTTAATCTTTATAACCATTCCATCAGTTAGTATGTCAAGTTTTTTTCTTTTGTCTTCAATTTTTTCTATTTCTTTTATTAAATCCTCTATATTTTCAAATTCTTTAAGATAATCAAAAACAGGGATTCTCTTATCTCTAATAAAGTTTAACATTTCTTTATGAGTTTTAAAGTTCTTTCCCTCTATATATCCGACGTTATAAAAATATGCTAGTAGATTTCTTTTTTCAGTTATTTTAGGATTAAGGTTCCTTAAAGCTCCAGCAGCAGCATTTCTAGCATTTTTAAGGGGTTCATCAGCTTCTTTGTTATAGTTATTTAAGGAGGATATAGGCATCAGTCCTTCTCCTTGAATCTCTATAACTCCCTCATAATCGATTTTTAGAGGTATGGTTTTAATAGTTTTTATCTGAGCTAGTATAGCCTCACCAGTCTCACCATTTCCTCTTGATGCTCCCTGAACCAAATACCCATCTTCATAGGTAAGGTTAATAGTTAGGCCGTCGAATTTATACTCTAAAATATATTTTACTCTCGGCAAATTATCCTGGTTACTGCTGTTGTATTGATTTATTAATTTATTAACTCTTTCATCCCAAGTTCTTAACTCTTGATAGTTTTGAGCTTTATCTAAAGACCAAAGCTTGGCTTTATGATCGTGCTTCTCAAATTTATCCAAAGGTTTTTCACCTATCCTTTGAGTAGGTGATTCCTTTAAAATATAATCTGATTCTTTTTCCAACTTTAGGAGTTCATCATATAATTTATCATATTCCTTGTCTGAAACCTTTGGCTGATCTAATGTATAGTAATTATATGCGTAGTCATTTAATTTTTCTACAAGTTCTTCTATCCTTTTTTTCTTATCCAATTTTAAAACTCCTGCTATATTTTTTTAATGGGTGCGTAAGGCATTATCATTACTTTAGTACCAATATCATTAAATGCTACAGTTATTTCCGATCCTTTTACCTGTACTACAGTCCCTTTGCCCCATTGTTTATGAACTATTTTGTCACCAGGTTTAAAGTCTTCTTCGCTTTCTGTATTTTTGAAATCTTTATTATCTTTTTTATTTATACCTGTATAACCTTTAAAAAATTCTTTTTCTTTATAGAATCCTCTGCTAGCTGTTTTTTCTGTTAATTTATTTTGCTTAATATTTTTCTTAATCTCTCTCTGGTCAAATAAATTCTCTGGTATTTCATCTATGAACCTAGAAACAGATCTGTCCATAGTTTTTCCAAAAACTCTTCTAGAGGTAGCATAAGATAAATAGATTCTTTTTTTTGCCCTAGTTAAAGCAACGTAGAATAATCTTCTTTCTTCTTCCAGTTCTTCTTCCTCATCTCTTAAAATAGGAAATAGATTTTCTTCCATACCTGCAATAAATACTAACTCAAACTCTAGACCTTTTGCAGCATGAGCAGTCATTATTGTTATAGCTTCATCTTTTTCCGCTGTTTTATCAATATCTGTAAGCAGTGATATATATGCCAAAAATTCCTCTAAATTACTTTCTTCTTTGTTTTCTTCAAAATCCGCTACTGCAGATACAAATTCTTCTATATTTTCTATTCTTGCTTTTCCTTCAACAGTAGAATTATCTTTATCTAAATATTCTTTGTATCCTGAATTTTCGTATACTTCTAAAACTAATTTATCTAGAGACATTTCTTTTTCTTCTGATATTTTTTGATATTTCCGTATGAAACTTGTAAATTCTCCAAATGAATTTTTAGCTTTTTGTGAGATACCCAAATCAACTGATATTTCCGCCTGTTCAAACAAGGATCTTCCTTTTTCTACTGCTTTTTTTTCTAATGTTTCAAGAGTTTTCTTCCCTATTCCTCTTCTAGGTAAGTTAATGACTCTTTTAAAGCTATAGTTTTCGTGAGGGTTCTGTATTAATCTTATATATCCTAAAATATCTTTAATTTCTTTTCTGCTGTAAAACTCTTGTCCTCCTACTATTTTATAAGGCATTCCTTTAAGTTTTAATTTGTCTTCTATAGCTCTAGTTTGAGCCCTAGTTCTTACTAAAATAGCAATATCGTTGTATGGAGTATCTCTTACAGTTCTTTCGTTGTAGACTCTTTCAACTATATAATCAGCTTCTTGGGTTTCATCCATTCCTTCATAAAGCTGAATGAGACTTCCCTTATCATCTTCAGTCCAAAGGTTTTTCCCAATTCTATTTTCATTATTTTCTATTACATAGTTTGCCGCATCTAAAATATTTTTTGTAGACCTATAATTTCTTTCCAACTTTATTACTTGAGCATTTGGAAAGTCTTTTTCAAAATCTAAAATATTATTTATGTCGGCACCTCTCCAACCATAAATAGATTGGTCTTCATCCCCCACTACAAATACATTACTTTCTCCTTCTTTCTTTGAACCCAAATTTTTAACTAAAAGATATTGAACCCTATTTGTATCTTGATACTCATCAACTAATATGTGTTCAAATTTGTTTTTATAGTAATCTGCTACATCTTGATGATTTTCAATTAATTCTAAAGCTTTTAAAAGTAAATCATCAAAATCTAAACTATTACTTTTTTTAAGTTTTTCATCATATAGTTTATAAATTTCACCAATCATTCTTTCTCTATATAGCGTGTGATTATCTTTAATGTATTCTTCTGGGGTTATCCTACTATTTTTAAGATTACTAATATGACTTCTAATAGCATTTGGATTATAATTAGTTTTGTTTAGACCCAATTCTAAAATACATTCCTTAACTACTATTTTTTGGTCATCTGTATCAAAGATTAAAAAATTCCTTTGATATCCTAATTTTTCTATAAATCTTCTTAATATTCGCACACTAATAGAGTGGAATGTTCCTACCCACATATGATTAATATCGAAATCAACAAGGCTTGCTATCCTTTCTTTCATTTCCTTTGCTGCCTTATTTGTAAAGGTTATTGCAAGAACCCTATTTGGATCTACATTCCTTTCCTCTATTAAGTATGCAATTCGTCTTGTCAGTACACGAGTTTTTCCCGAACCTGCTCCAGCTATAACCAATGCTGGCCCATTTTCATGTAGTACTGCTTTCTTTTGCATATCATTAAGTCCTTCAGTATAATTCATTTTGATGTCCTCCTAAATTAAATATACTTCTATTATATATCAAAAAACGATTATGTAAAATTACAAATTAAAAAAAGCCCAAATTATAGGGCTTTTTTTAATATTTTTTGTTATTATTCTTCAGTTTCTGTATCTTTAATTATTTTTTCTTGCAATTCTGCAGGTACTTGATCGTATCTTATGAATTCCATCTCAAAATATCCTCTAGCTTGAGTCATGGATTTTAAATCTATGGCATAGTTGAACATTTCAGCTTCGGGAGCTTCTGCTTTAATTTTCTGTGTTCCATCAGCCTTAGGTTCCATTCCTAATATTCTTCCTCTTCTTTTATTCAAATCTCCCATTATATCGCCTAAATTATCTTCAGGAACTACTATCGTAACGCTGTTTATAGGTTCGAGAAGTACTGGTTTAGCTTGTTTTATACCTTTCCTAAATGCCTGTGATGCTGCAACCTTAAATGCCATTTCACTTGAATCTACTGAGTGATACGACCCATCATATAAAGTAGCTTTTACATTTACTACAGGATAACCTGCTAAAGGTCCTTTGCTTAAACTTTCTCTTAATCCTTTTTCAACTGCTGGTATATACTGTTTAGGTACTGATCCTCCAAATATTTCTTCTTCAAAAATAAAATCTTCATCGCAAGGTTGAAATTTTATATGTACATCACCATATTGTCCTGCACCACCGGATTGTTTTTTATGTTTACCCTGGACATCAGATCTACCTTTTATAGTTTCTCTAAAGGCAACTTTAGGATCATATAAGTCTACTTCTACGTTGAATCCTCTTTTCATCTTATTAGTTACAACTGTAAGCTGCATAGTGCCTTGTCCACCTATAAGAAGCTCTTTGGTTTCTTTATTTCTTGTGTATATAAAGGTTGGATCTTCATCTGTTAATCTATGTAAGGCTGTTCCTATCTTTTCTTCATCCTCTTTTGACTTTGGTACTACTGATCTAAACAAACAAGGTTTAGGATACTCTATCTCTGGTATCTTTATTACTGTATCTTCTGTACATAAAGTATCTCCTGTTTTTGCATACTCTAATTTTGCTGTGGCACCTATGTC
>CAYMUD010000031.1:0-11314 GCA_964393495.1 uncultured Clostridia bacterium
TATGAATATTATTTTTATGGGTACTCCTGAATTTGCAGTTCCCACATTAGAAAAATTAATAGAAAATAAAAATATAAATATTTCTCTCGTAATAACTCAACCAGATAGAAAAAGCGGCAGAGGTAGAAAAATAACTAAAAGTCCAATTAAAGTTAAAGCAGAAGAAAATAAAATAGATTTGTTTCAACCTGAAAACGTTAATAGCTCTAAAAGTATAGATTTTATTAATAATATTAAAGTAGATTACATTGTAGTAGTAGCTTACGGTCAAATCTTAAATAAAGAAATTCTAAAACATCCACAAAAATCTTGTATTAATGTACATGCGTCTTTGTTACCAAAATACAGAGGTGCTGCACCTATCAATTGGGCAATAATAAAGGGTGAAAAAGAAACAGGTGTAACCACAATGCTTATGGAAGAAGGATTAGATACAGGTGATATTTTAAAAACTAAAAAAGTTCCTATTAATAGTAATATGAATGCTGGTGAACTTCACGATGTATTAAAAGATGTTGGAGGAGAATTGCTTATTGAAACTATTGAAGGAATGGAAGCTCAAAAGGTTTTACCTAAAAAACAAAATGAATCCATAGCATCTTATGCACCTATGTTAAATAGAAAAACAGGTTTGATTGATTGGGAGGATAATGCTGAAAACATACACAATAAAATCAGAGGACTATATCCGTGGCCGGGTTCTTATACATTCTATGAAGGTGTAAAGCTTAAGGTAACTAAATCAAACTATATTAATGAAAATAAAGATGGTAGAATAGGCGAAGTATTGGGTATTTCAGATGAAGGGATCGAAGTACAAACAGGAAAGGGTATTTTATTAATAAATGAAATACAAATGCCTGGAAAGAGAAAAATGTTAGTAAAAGATTATTTGTTAGGAAATAACATAGAAACTAATGTAATTTTAAAGTGAGGTGTTAATTATGTTTCTTTATGATTCAACATTTTTGATTTTAATTCCAGCTCTAATAATATCGGGAATAGCTCAATTTAAAATCAAAAGTACATATCAAAAATACGCTAAAAAATATAGTCAAAAAGGATTTACGGGTTACGATGTTGCAAAAGCAATTCTACAGGAAAACAATCTTAATGATGTTAGAATAGAACAAACAAAAGGTAAGCTAAGCGATCACTACGACCCTAGATCTAATGTTATAAGATTATCAAAGGATGTTTACAGTGGTTCTTCCATAGCATCTTGTAGTATTGCAGCACATGAAGTAGGTCATGCTATTCAGCATTCAAATAATTATTTTCCTATTACAGTAAGAGACGCACTGGTACCCGTTGCAAATTTTGGATCTAAATCAGTTTGGATTTTTGTAATGCTTGGTTTGTTTTTAAGTATTCCTAGTCTTGTGCAGGCAGGAGTAATATTATTTGCGGGGGTTGTATTATTCCAAATAGTTACTCTCCCAGTAGAATTCAATGCAAGTAAAAGAGCATTAATCAACCTTGAAGGCTTCAATATGTTAACAAATGAAGAAATGAGCGGTGCTAGAAAAATGTTAAGAGCGGCTGCCTTTACATATGTAGCTGCAACTTTGGTTGCAATATCACAATTAATTAGATTATTGGCTCTTTCAAACAGAAGAAGGTAGTAGGTATATATGGATTATAAATATAGGAAATATTCAATAGATATTTTGTATAAAGTAAACAATAAAAAAGCTTACTCAAATATTTTGATTAAAGAATATATGAATAGGATGACAAACATAAAAGACAGAAATTTATTAAATATTACTGTTAATGGAGTTTTAGAAAACAAAATTTATCTAGATTGGATTATAAAAAAACTTTCAAAAACTAAATTTTCTAAAATTTCAAAAAAAGTTTTAGAAAACCTAAGAATTGGGATATATCAAATAGAGTTTCTTGACAATATTAACCCCAAAACTGTTGTTTTTGAAAGTGTAGAAGAAGCAAAAAAAGAAAAAAATAAACATTTACACAAATTTGTGAATGGAGTATTGAGAAGTTATATAAGACGAAGAGATGAACTTAACAATGAAATTAAAAAACTGGAAAAAGAAAAATATTTATCAATTAAGTATTCTTACCCACTATCATTTATAAATAAATTAAAAAAAGAATTTGAAGATGAAAAAGTTAAAGAAATTTTAATATCTTTAAATCAAAGTCCAAGCTTTACTATAAGAACAAATACTACTCTAATTAACAGAGAAGGGCTTATGAAAAAATTAGATGAGAAAGGTGTGAAATCTAAAAAAACTGAATTTTCAAAATTTGGAATTAAAATATTGAATTCAGATTTTTTATCCATTAAAAATATATATGACAATGGATTGTTCTCTGTTCAAGGTGAAAGTTCTATGATTTCATCAGAAATATTGAGTCCAAAATTAAACTCAAAAGTTTTAGACTTATGTAGTGCTCCAGGAGGGAAGGGTCTTCACTTAGCAGAAATGATGAATAATACTGGAACAGTAGAATGTAGAGATATTTACATTAACAAAGTAAATACTATTGAGAATCATATAAAAAGATTAAAAATCAAAAACGCAAGAACAAAGGTTGAAGATGCTTCTAAAGTTAACAAAGATAATCTCAATAAGTATGATTACTGCATAGTTGACGTTCCCTGCTCAAATTCAGGGACAATAAGAAAAAAACCGGAAATCAAATATAAAACTGACTTTAATAATTTAACAGAACTAAGAGATAAACAACTAAAAATCCTTGAAAATGCTGGTGAATACTTAAAACCTGAAGGAATCATGATTTATTCTACTTGTTCAATATTTAAGGAAGAAAACTTAGACATAATAAATAGATTTTTACAACTTAATAAAAATTTTATTTTAGATGAGATTGATGAAAGGTACAGGGAAATAGATGATAATTATAAAAAAGGATATCTAAATATTTCACCAAATAGAAATGATTTAGATGGTTTTTTTATTGCAAAAATCAAGAAAACTAAAATTTGATAGAAATTACAAATATGATATAATATAATAGATTTGGAGAAATATGGAATATATAAATGGATTAACCTTAAAAAAATTAAAAAATGAATTAAGTGAAGAGTTAGAATTAAAAGCTTTTAGAGGAGAACAATTATTCAGATGGATACATAGCAAAAAAATTCTTGACTTAGTGGAAGCTAAAAATTTAAATGGGAATATGATTAGTAAGATAGAAGAAAAATATAAACTTGATCTTATAGAAAAAGTAGAAATGCTTAAATCAAAAGAAGATAATACTAAAAAATATCTTTTTAGATTGGATGATGGAAATATAATAGAGGCTGTATATATGGAATACAAGCATGGAAATAGCCTTTGTATATCATCACAAGCTGGATGTAGAATGGATTGTAAGTTTTGTGCTTCTGCTAAAAACGGCCTAGCTAGAAATCTTAGAGCTTCGGAAATGATTGAACAGATATATTCAATAGAAAGGGATCTAGATACTACTATAGATAGTATAGTTGTAATGGGTACTGGAGAACCTTTTGATAATTTTGATAATTTGATGGATTTTTTAGATATTATTACTGATGAAAAAGGCAAAAATTTAAGCAAAAGAAAGATAACAATATCTACTTGTGGGATAGTATCTAAAATTTATGAATTAGCTGATAAAGAAGAACCATACAATTTAGCGATATCTTTACATTCAGCTTTTCAAAGATACAGAGAAGAAATGATACCAATAGCAAAGCAAAATAAAATAGAAGATATTGTATCTGCTTGCGATTATTATTTAAAAAAGACAAATAGAAGAATAACATATGAGTATATATTAATAGAGGGTTATAATGATAGAATAGAGGACAAGTTAGAACTAGTTAAATTATTAAAAGAACAGAATTGCTTAGTAAATATTATATCTTTAAATCCGATTAAAGAATTCGATGGTAAATCACCTAATTCTAAGAAAATGAATGATTTTAAAAACTTTCTAAAAAGAAAGGGAGTTAATGCAACTGTAAGAAGAAAGCTTGGTAGAGATATAGATGGAGCCTGTGGACAGCTAAGAAGAAAATTTAAATAGGGGTTATATATGATAATAAAATTTATTTCTGATGTAGGTAAAGCAAGAGAAAAAAATGAAGATAGTTATACAATTATTGAAGATGATAAGTTTCTTATATTGTCTGTTGCAGATGGTATGGGGGGACATAAAGCAGGTGATAGAGCCAGTCAAATAGCCTCAGAAACAATTAAAAAATTTTTTTCAAAAGAAAAGAATACTCTTTGGAGAAAAGAAACAGATGAAATAGAATTGTTGAAATTAATTTTTAAAGAATGTAATAACAAAATCTTTACAACAGCCACAGAGATAAAAGAATATCATGGCATGGGAACTACCCTTACTGTTTGTATAATAAATAAAGATAACAAAAAAATATTTGTAGGAAATGTAGGAGACAGCAGGTGTTATATTATTAACACCTTAAAAAATGAAATAAATAAAATTACTAAAGATCATTCTTTAGTTGAAGAAATGATAAAAAATGAAGAAATTTCAAGAGAGGAAGCCTTTAATCATCCTAAGAAAAATATTATAACTAGAGCTTTAGGTCTTGATAAAAAAGTAGATGTTGATATATTTTGTAATGAGATAAATATTAAAGACATAATACTTTTATGCACAGATGGATTAACAAACCATGTAAAAGATAATGAAATTAAAGAATTAATTTTAGAAAAAAACAAAAAATCCTTAGACTTTTTAGTAGAAGAAGTAAATAAAAGAGGCGGAAGTGACAATACTACAATAATTATGCTTATAGTGGAAGATGAGGTGGAAAATGAATAAGAAAGTTCTTAATAATAGATATGAAATAATTGAAAAAATCGGCGGAGGCGGAATGGCGGAAGTCTACAAAGCTAGATGTAGAGTTTTAGATAGATTTGTTGCCATTAAAGTTTTAAGAAGTGAATTTGTTGAAGACGAAGAATTTATTAGTAAATTTAAAGATGAATCACAAGCTGCAGCGAAATTAAATCACAATAATATAGTTAATATTTATGATACGGGAATAGATGATAATATTCACTATATTGTTATGGAGTATGTAGAGGGAACGACTCTTAAGGAATATATAAAAAATAATAAACCTTTAGATATAAAAGAATCTATAAATATTGCAAGTCAAATAGCAGAAGCCTTAAGACATGCTCATGCCAATAAGATAATTCATAGAGATATCAAACCTCAGAATATTTTGATCACTGAAGATAAGCTCGCAAAGGTTGGAGATTTTGGTATTGCAAGAGCTATTTCTGAAAAAACTATAACTAATTCAGATAAATCTATAGGTTCAGTTCATTATTTTTCTCCAGAACAGGCAAGGGGAGGGTATGTAGATAATAGAACTGATATATATTCATTGGGAGTTGTTTTGTTTGAAATGGTAACTGGTAGGGTTCCATTTGATGGTGAAACACCAATATCAGTAGCCTTAAAACACGTTAATGAAAATATCTCAAAACCATCTAAATATAATGAAAAAATACCAAAAAAACTTGAAGAAATAATTCTAAAATCTACTAACAAAAGTCAAAGATTAAGATATCATAACATAGATGAAATGATAGAGGATTTAAAAAATGTGTTTGATACTAATACAAAAATGTCCTATATTCCAACAAAAGATGATATAGAAAAAGAAGAAGCTTTAAGAAAGTTTTTTGAATCTGATGGTGAAGATAGTACTTTAAAAGAAAAAAGAAAACAAAAAGTACAAAGTGTTAATGAAGAAAAACCAAATAAAAACAAGAAATTAAAAATGACAATTTTGGCAATAATATTAGCTTTGGCTGTAACTGTTACACTAACAATTCTTGCAATTAATTATATAAAAGGTTACTTAATTACTGAAGAAGTAAGTATGCCCGATATTATTGGATTAGATGAAGAAATTGCTGAAAAACAAATAGAAGAATTAGGACTGGAATTTGAAATTGAGGATAGAGTTTATAATCCAGATTATGATGAAGGTCAGATTATAACCCAAAATATTAAAGCAGAATCCAAGGTCAAAACAAAATTCCCAATAAAAGTTATAGTAAGTTTAGGAGAAAAACTGGTAAATGTTCCCGGGATAAAAGATGAACATTCAAACAAGGCTGCAATTTTATTGAGAGAAGCTGGATTAAAAGAAGGAGAAATAACTTATGAATTTAGCGAGGAAATACCTTGGGGATTAGTAATAGAGCAGGATCCCTCGGTAGATGAAAAAGTTTCTGAAGGCACGGAAGTTTCATATATAGTGAGTAAAGGACCGGAAGTAGAATATTTACTTATGCCAAATTTAATTGGCTTAAATCGTGAAGAATCAGAAAGAACTATAAATTCAAGAGGATTTCAACTAGGAACTGTTTCAGAAAAGTCTAATGACGAATATGAAGAGGGCATAGTTTATTATCAAAGTTATCCTGCTGGGACAGAAGTAGAAGTTGGAACTACAATAGACATGATTGTAAGTACAGGACCAGAAGAAGAAGTTAATGAAGATGTTGATAATACAACGGATTCTGGAGTAGAAGGGCAGTTAAATGAAAAGATGCTTTTAGTTGAACTTCCAGATGGCAGAGAGATGATATCTGTCTTAGTTGAAAGAGTAACAGATGATACTAGAGAAGCTATTTATTCAGGTAATCATACCTCAGACGAAGAGTCTATATCCATACCTGTAACAGGATTTGGACTTCAAAAATTTGAAATTTTTATTGATAGTCAATTAGCCGAAAGTAGGGAAATTAATTTTGGAGAATAATATAGAAAAAGGTAAAATCATAAAAATATTAGGTGGATTTTACTATATTTACAACAACAGTAGAGTTATTGAATGTCGTGCAAGAGGTAGTTTTAGAAAAGATAAAATAAAACCTCTAGTTGGTGATATGGCGGATTTTAGAGTACCGAAAAACGAAGATAATTTAGGCTATATTGAAAATATTCATAAAAGAAAAAACTTTTTGATAAGACCACCGGTTTCTAATATAGATCAAAGTATAGTAGTTTTTTCTGTAAAGGAACCTAACCCGAACTTCATATTATTAGATAAATTTATAATAAATTCTTTGAAAGAAAATATAGAACCTATAATATGTGTAAATAAAATTGATTTAGATGAAGAAAAATCGCTAGAGATATATAATAATTATAAAAGATCAGGTTTTAAAGTTATTTTAACCTCTAAAGAAAAAGATGATACCATTGATAAATTAAAAAAAGTATTATTTAATAAAACAACTGTATTTGCAGGACCTTCAGGTACAGGTAAATCTTCTTTATTAAATGTTGTAAAGCCTGGGCTTAATCTTAAAACTGGAGAAATTAGTCAAAAATTAAAACGAGGAAAACATACAACTCGTCACGTAGAAATGATAGAAATTTCTGAAAATAGTTGGGTAGTAGATACAGCAGGATTTTCCAACTTAAACTTAGAAGGTGTAGATAAATATAATCTTAAGGATTTCTATAATGAATTCAATGATTATTATTGTAAATTTAATGATTGTTTACACAATAAGGAACCGGGTTGTGAAATAATAAAAGGAGTAGATGAAGGAGAAATAAGCGACTTAAGATATAAAAATTATATCAAAATACTAAGTGAAATAAAAAAGGAGCGAAAAAAATGAAATATATAGCCCCATCAATTTTGTCTTCGGATTTATCAAACATACATGATCAAATTAAAGAGATAGAAAAGACAGGATGTAAATATTTACATATAGACGTTATGGACGGTCATTTTGTCCCAAATATTACATTTGGACCACCTTACATAAAATCTTTAAGAAAACAAACTGATATGATTTTTGACGTACATCTTATGATTGAAAATCCTGAAAAATATATTGATGAATTTTCAAAAGCAGGAGCTGACATAATTACTGTTCATCAGGAAGCTTCGCCTCATTTGCATAGATTAATTCAACAAATTAAGGATAATAATAAATTAGCTGGAATATCTCTTAATCCTGCTACACCAGTAAGTAGCATAGAAAATATAATTGAGGATTTAGATTTAATACTTATTATGACAGTTAATCCTGGATTTGGTGGACAGAAGTATATTGAAAATATGAACAAGAAAATAGAAGAAACTGCTAAACTAATTGATAAATCTTCCAAGAATATTTTGTTAGAAATAGACGGAGGCATTAATAAAAAAAATATTGATAAATTGAAAAAATATAATATAGATATATATGTATCAGGCTCAGCTGTTTTTAAAAATGGAATTATAAAGGATAATTATAAAAAATTAATGGAGTCAGTTAATGGATGAATATGTTTTAATTATAGCAGGTGGAGAATCGGTAAATAAGGAAGTTATATATAAATATATTGAAAAGGCTAACTTTATAATAGGTGTTGATAAGGGTGCTGAAATAGCCTATAAATATGATTTTAAACTGGATATACTAATAGGAGATTTTGATTCAATAGATGAAGAAATTCTTGAAAAAATAGATACAGAAATATTAAAGTATCCAAAAGAAAAAGATAAAACAGATTTAGAATTATCCTTAGACTATGTCTTAGAGAAAGAATATAAATCCGTAGTAATATTAAACGCATTAGGAAATAGACTGGACCATACTATGGGAAATATTTTTCTTATTGAAAAGTATAATGATTTAGATATAAAAATTATTGATAATAATACCGAAATTTTTTTACTAAATGAAAAAGAGGTAATTTTAGAGGATAAAAATGATTGTATTTTATCTATAGTTCCTATAAGCGAAAATGTAGAAATAAAAAACTTGCAAGGAACTAAATATAAATTGAAAGATAAAAGAATCACTAGAGGATCAACATTATGTATAAGTAATTTAATAAAAAAAAGCCAATGTCTAATATCAATAAAAAAAGGCAGTGCTTTTATAATAATAACAAAAAACATGGAGGAATAATATGGAAGTAACTAACATTAAAAATATTTTCAAAAAACCTGAACTTTACTATGGACAAGAATTAAATATAAAGGGATGGATTAGAACCATTAGAACTTCAAAGAGTATAGGATTTATTGAAATAAATGATGGAACTTTCTTTGATAATATACAGGTAATTTTTGATGAAAATTTAACTAATAACGAAAAAATTAGAAAATGTACAACAGGTACTGCTTTAAATATAGTAGGAGAACTTATAAAAACACCAAATGCAAAGCAAGATTTTGAAATTCAAAGTAAAGAAATAGAGATAATAGCAGAAACTTCAGAAGATTATCCTCTTCAGAAAAAAAGACATACTTTTGAATACTTAAGAAAAATAGCTCATCTTAGACCGAGAACAAATACTTTCTCTGCAGCTTTTAGAGTTAGATCTACTACAGCTTTTGCTATTCATAAATTTTTTCAAGAAAAAGATTTTGTGTATTTGAATAGTCCAATAATAACTTCTAATGATGCTGAAGGTGCAGGAGAGATGTTTAATGTTACAACTCTTAATATAAAAGAAATGGTATCTAACAACAAAGATATTGATTTTACTGATGATTTTTTTGGAAAGAAAACAAATTTATCAGTAAGTGGTCAGTTGGAGGCTGAGGCATATGCACTAGCCTTTAAAAATGTATATACTTTTGGACCTACTTTTAGAGCTGAAAATTCAAATACAAAAAGACATGCATCTGAATTTTGGATGATAGAACCTGAAATGGCTTTTGCTGATATTGACGATGATATGGATACAGCAGAAGAAATGATTAAATATATAATTAATTATGTTATGGAAAACAATATTGAAGAAATAGAATTTTTCAATAAATTTATAGATAAAAAGTTAATTAAAAGATTAAATAATGTAAGAAATTCAAATTTTGAAAGAATAACATACACTAAAGCAATCGAATTATTAAAAGAATCTAAAAAAGATTTTGAATTTAAAGTTGAGTGGGGAATAGACCTTCAAACAGAACATGAAAGATATCTAACAGAGAAGGTTTATAATAAGCCTGTATTTGTAATAGATTATCCTAAGGAGATAAAAGCATTCTACATGAAGTTAAACGAAGATAATAAAACAGTTTCTGCAGTTGATTTGCTAGTTCCCGGGGTAGGTGAACTAATAGGTGGAAGTCAAAGAGAAGATAATTATGAAAAACTTTTAAACAGGATGGAGGAGATGGGTATTCCTCAAGAGGAATTAGAGTGGTATCTTGATTTAAGGAGATTTGGATGTGCACCTCATTCAGGGTTTGGTTTAGGATTTGAAAGATTGATTATGTATATGACTGGTTTAACAAATATTAGAGATGTTATATCTTTTCCAAGAACACCAAATAATGCTGATTTCTAAATTAAAAGATCTGGAGTTAAATCCAGATCTTGACAAAAAATAAAAAATGCGGACATAACTCCGCATTTATATTTAATATTATAGAGCTCTTTCTACTTTATTAGAACGTAAACATCTTGTACATACATATTTTCTCTTCGGAGAACCATTTTCCATTACTTTAACTTTTCTGATATTAGGTTTCCATTTTCTTTTAATTTTTCTATCGGCATGAGTAATGTGATTTCCAGACATCTTCCCTTTGCCGCATACCTCGCAATAGTTAGCCATTTTTACACCTCCTACTAAGCTCTAAAAATAATTTAATATAATTTCTAAAATCAACTATAGTATTTTAACATTAAAAATAATTTATTGCAATAATAATTTTTAATTAGTATAATAAAATTTGAAAGAAAATAAACGGAGGGATATTATGTCTATTAAGATTAATAATAAACATGGAAATATAAATATTGATGATCAGGTTATAGCTTCTTTATCTGGAATATCAGCTATGGAGTGCTATGGTATAGTTGGAATGTCATCCAAAAGTGCAACAGATGGATTTTTTGAATTGCTAAAAAAAGAGAACATAACAAAAGGAGTAAAGGTAATAACTAAAGACAATAAACTTATTATTGATTTATACGTGGTATTGCAATATGGAATAAAAATTTCAACAGTTGCCGAGAATATTATATCTAAAGTTAAATATACAGTAGAGAAATATTCCCAATTAGAAGTCAATAGTGTGAATGTACATGTACAGGGAGTAAGAGTTCAATAAAGGAGGTAGTCATGAAAAATATTGAGATAAGTGAAATAAAAGATATATACAGTAATTTAGCAACCAACTTAGAAAATAATAAGCACATTGTAGATTCCTTAAATGTATTTCCAGTACCAGATGGAGATACAGGAACTAATATGAATCTAACTATGCAATCAGCATTAAAGGAATTATTAGAAAGTAATGAAGAAAGCTTTTACAAGATTTTTAAGGCTGCTG
>CAYMUD010000032.1:0-10903 GCA_964393495.1 uncultured Clostridia bacterium
GTGATTTGGTTAATTATTAAGCAAGAGTTTTTAAACTAATTTAAATATAGTAATTTTATATTTTTTTTAATTGAATTTTAAAGGCAGTTCTGATAATCAGAACTGCCTTTTTGGGTAGTTAAAATCTATAAATTAAAATTATCTCATTGTAATATATCCTCGGTATTGAGTTAAATTATCTGTCTTAGGAATATCTGATAAAAACATACTGGATATACCGTAGTACTTTGTTAAGTATGGAAAATCTTCAGTTTGAGCCCAAGATGGCTTTGCTACAATTTTTCCAGCTTTTTCAACGGCAGATAACCAGTCGCTTTGGCACTCAAACCATATTTCTACAACTCTGTCAAATTCACAGTTGTTTACATCCTTCATAACTTTGCTTGATAGAATTCTTGTAGTTTCTTTCAACTCTTTAAATGCAGGAATGAATTCTTCCTTAAACCAAATATCTCCTTTTTCAATATTAACCTTTTCAGGATATTTAATAACAAACTGCCATCGGTAATTTGGTCCATCTTCTACAGTTCTTTCTTTTCCTTTAAAATCATCTTCCCACCATACAGGTATAAAAGCGAAAATAAATGGAACAGTGCCTTTATGGTTATATCCTTTGGTACTTCTAGCTGAATCTCCTTCTATATTATCTATATCATTTTTGTCTACTGTTTTTATATCATCATCAGGTATATTTCCCTGCCATTTTAGTACATTTTTAGGGAAAAATTCAGTTAAAGCTTTAGGTTTATCTAAAGTATATTTGAAATTCACAAGCCAGTAATGCTCTGTAAGCTGCATTTTATAAGTTCCGTATCTTTCACCTCCAGGAGGTACAGGTAGAGCAGCGTAAAATGCATACTTAGAAACATAAGGACCAAATTGAGAAATACTATCCTGTATGTGGTATCTATACAGCCAATTTTCTAATTTAATTCTATAATCTTCTTTAGCTACATCAACAAAAATAAGACTTCTCATTGGTTCAAAATTAGGTGATTTCATATAAATATCTCCTTTGGTTTATTTGGGTAAAGTTGGCGAAATAAATTTTATATAAGTTTGTTTTTTAACTTTGAACTCTTCAGTTTTTTTCAATTCCATTAATTTACCTTCGTTTTCTTTAATCTCATCAACATGTTTAAATTTACCGGATAAGGTATCATGTGCTAAGTCTTCTGTTTCAGGTGGGAAGAAAAAAGAAACTTTACCGTCATTAATTTTAATTTCCCCTTCAAGACCGCATGAACAGCAGACTGCCTTAGTAGAATCATTACTTAAGTAGAAGTTTTTACTGTGACAGTGTGAACAGACACCTTCTTCGCCTAACCACTTAGCATTTTTTATGTCTTTTGCTGCATTTGCAAGGTCTATACCTACTTTATGACATTTCTTCACTTTTGAATTTTCCATGATAATACATTTTGACCATGGAAATATTTGAGTGTCTATTACTTTCCAAGCTGGTATTAGTGCTTGATTAAAGAAATCGCATTGTATACGTGTAGTCCAGTCTGAACCACCTATCCCTATATATGATACTACTTTATCTTTAAGCATTCTTTGATCAGGGAGTATTCCTTTAGATTGTTCGGCTATTTTAGATCCTACCATAACCATAGCCTTATCGTTTCTTGGCCCCATTCTATCGGTTAAAGTTCTAAATAATCCACTAGCTCCTTTTTCGAATATTGGTATAGACCAAACTATTCCATCTGCATCCATCATCTTATCTCTCAACCATTCAAAATCATCTTCTATTGGACATTTTCCACCTTTACCACTCATAAGGCTCATGACACAGGCAGTGCATCCTGTACAATGTTCAATGTAAAGATTGTTTAAATTGATAAATTCAATTTTTGCTCCTTGTTCTTTAGCACCCTTCAAAGCTTCTTTACACATTGCATCATTATTACCGTTAATACTTCCACCAGAAATCCCTAAAATTTTCAAATTGATTACCTCACTTTCCAATAATTTATTATTTTAGAATATACATTATTTAATATATTTGTACCTTAGTGTTCTACCTTTGCCTTCAACTGATAAATCAGCATAAGGATTATAATTAGTATTTTCAACAACTTTATATAATTCATATAATTGAGCTAAGAATACACCCCAGTTGCCAACTTCTTTCATACAGTGAGCAGCCCAAATTTTGCCTTCTTTTTCATTCTCTTTTTTCTTCATTCCTATAGCGGAAGATTTTCCTTTAACTCCAAAGTCAGTTTTTTCCCATTGATGAATCCTATAACCCATTACCTGTGGATTTTCAAGAGCTTCCTCGCCTAATCCTATGCCAGCTACAACTACACAATGTTCGTAAACTATATAGTCTTTTACCCAACTAGGAATATCATTTAAATTTTCAAATCTTATATATAGATTTTGTCTTTTTCCATCATCCCAAGTTTGAGGTGCAATATGTATTGAACCTATAGGATTTCCGTGTTTTGGTTGAACAGCCCATTCTAATGGTTCGTGATCTTCTGGATGCCATAAAAGCATTCCTTTTTCCATATTACTCCAAAACCAGTCAATCATTTTAGGGGTTACACCATCATGCTTCCAATCTAAGTGAGTTCCTTTGCCATCGTAATTTGATTTTACTTCCATCTTATACTCTCCTATTATTTATTTTATTATAAGTAAACGTTTCCAAAGTTTACTTTATAAGTAACTACTAATATAATAGTACACTCTTTAAATATAGTAAAATATCTATTATAATATAAATGATATAACCATTTAGTTATAGCTCTTTATAAAAAGTAGCATTTATGGTATATTAATTTAAAATGTAAAAGGTGATTTCATGAATGATATTCAAATAAAGTATTTTTTAGAATTATGTACTGTTTTAAATTTTACCAAGGCTGCTCGTAATCTATACATATCACAACCTGCCCTTAGTAAGCAGATTGCTTTGCTAGAGGAAGAAATGGATATAAAACTTTTCGAAAGAACAAATAGAGGTGTTAATTTAACTAATGCTGGTAAAGTTTTTTACGACTTCTTTTCAGAAACAAAAAGAGACTATAATGAGAAACTGAAAAGCCTAAAAAAAGAAGAAAATAAAAAAGAAGTAATTCTTAGCATAGGATTTTTAGAAGCTTGGGATCTAACAAGATTTTTGAGAGTGATAACTAAAAATTTCGAAAATAGTTATCCTCTTGTAAGATTAAATTTTGTGAGCTATAACAGTAAGGTTCTTTTAAACAAATTAATTTGTAAAGAACTTGATGTTGCTATAGGTATGTCTGATTTTTTTATTAAAGAAAAGAATTTAGTTAAAACTAAAATTGATTATATTGATAGGTTGCTTTTTTATTCTTCGGAGCATAAATTTTCTAAAAGAAAAAAATTGAAAATGGAAGATTTTAAAGATGAAATTTTCTTTGTTTTCAAGGGAGAATCTAGAATTAATACTCAGGAAAAAGTAAAAGAAATATGTGATTTGTTTGGATTTGAACCTAAAATTACGGTAGTACCAAATGTTGAATCAATGGTACTTCATGTAGAGAGTGGACTGGGAGTTGCTTTGTTTGATAAATGGATTAGGTATAAAAATAATCAGCTTTTAGATTACATTAAAGTTGGTCATAGTCATAAAATAGATGCAGCTTATCTTTCCAGTAATAGTAAAGAAGATTATATAATAAAGTTTATAGAAGAGTTTATAAAAATTTCAAATACGAATTTACTATAGAGAATGAAGGGTGAAATATGAAAGATAAAAGTATAATTTTAGTTGGAGAAAACATAGAAAATTTAAAGATATATAAAGAACAGCTTGAAGAGATATTTTATGAAAATACTAAAATAGATTTGATGAATCCAGAAGATTTAAAGAATGATAATTTATTTGGTGATGTTGTTCTTATATTCTCGAAGGATATTTATCAAAAATCAAAAAAATACTTTAGTGAAAGATCATATTTGATGGTGCCTTCTAGGACTATATCTAGAGAAGCTTATTTGGATTTAAAAAGTATAGAAAAAAATAAAAAATATTTTTTAGCAGATGAAACAATAGAGATGGCAGCTGAAATAGAAATAATTATTAATCAACTTGGAATCAAAGATATACAGTGGGAACCTACATCCATTGATTCAATAAAAGATAAGGATATAAATGTAGTTTTATTAAAAGATAGAAATAAAGAGATTCACAAAAATAAATATCATATAGGATACCCATTAATAGATATAGATTCGATATTAGAAATCGCAAGTTCTTTGAATATGGATTATATTATATCCGATAAAAACTTAAAAAAATCTTACAGACAAATTGCATCTCCTAAAAAGGGATTAGAAGATATTTTTAATAAGGTAAATAGAACTAAAACAAGATTGGATAATTTATTTGCTAGTATAGATGAAGGCTATATAGAATTTGATAGAAAGGGTAATATTGAAAATTACAACCTTAAAGCATACGAAATATTAGGGGAAGAGTTGAAGGGAAATTTTTCTTTTGATAATTTCGTAGAAGAAAAAATATATCAAAAAATTTTTAAAGATCATATATTACTTAGAGATGAAATTATAAAAATTAAAGATACTAATTTAATTGCTACTTTCTATCCTACATTATCTTCGGGAAACTTTTACGGAACTATAATAACAATTAAAGAATTTAAAGAATTTGAAAAAAGAGAGCATGAAATAAGAAAAAAAGTAATAGGAAAAGGCCATAAAGCTAAGTATACATTCAAAAATATAATTGGTGAAAGTAAAGAGATTAAAAAAAGTGTTAAGATAGCAAAGCGAATGGCTAATTCCGAATCCTCTGTGGTTATAAGAGGTGAAACAGGTACTGGAAAGGAATTGTTTGCTCAGGCTATACATAATGAATCAAATAGAAGAGGTTATGCATTTGTAGCAGTTAATTGCGGAGCTTTGCCTAACAATATACTGGAAAGCGAGCTATTTGGTTATGAAGAAGGAGCTTTTACGGGAGCTAGAAAGGGAGGTAAGGCAGGATTGTTTGAACTTGCTCATCGAGGAACTATTTTTCTAGATGAGATAAGCGAAATGCCTTTTGAACTTCAATCAAAACTACTTAGAGTGCTTCAAGAAAAAGAGATAATGAGATTGGGAAGCGACAGAGTTATTGATGTTGATATAAGAGTCATAGCAGCTACAAATAGAAATTTAGAAAAACTTACCAAAGAAGATAAATTCAGAAGGGATCTATATTATAGATTAAATGTTTTACCAATAAATTTGCCTTCTTTAAAGGAAAGAAAAAAAGATATAGAGTATTTGTTAGATTATTTTAAAAACTATTATAAGGGCAAATACACAATAAACATGGAAGCTAGAGAAATGTTAAATAATTATAAATGGAGCGGAAATGTAAGAGAACTTCAAAATTTTGTTGAGTATTTTGTGAATCTAGGTAAAGTTGTTATTGGTGTTGATGATATACCTATAGTTGATTTAAAAGAAGACAAGAATAAGAATATTCAAAAAATAAAAGTTAAAAAATTGGAAGGCTTGAATAAGAACGAATCCTTCATATTAGAAGAACTATATACGAAATACGTTAATAATGAAAGAATTGGTAGAAGAAAATTGAAAGATATTTCTAGAGATAAAAATATATTGATAAGTGAGGGGCAAATAGGCGATATATTAAAAAAATTAGAAAATGAATCCTATGTGAAAATAGGAAAAGGACGACAAGGGAGTTTTATTACAGAAAAAGGCATTGAATTAATAAAAGATGATTAATGGTATAACAATGCAAGGCAATGGTATTAATACGATTAATACCATTGCCTTATTTCTTTTTTGCTTCTAAAATCAAGGCTAAGAGACTTGGCATGTTTATTGCATTATATATAAGCAAGAAAAAATATGAGGAGGAGTTATGAAAAAATTATTAACAGGAAATGAAAGTATAGCTAGAGGAGTTTACGAAGCTGGAGTTACGGTAGCAAGTGCATATCCAGGCACGCCAAGTACAGAAATTTTGGAAAATATTGCAAAGTACAAGGAAGACATATATGCTGAGTGGGCACCTAATGAAAAGGTGGCTTTAGAGACAGCAATAGGAGCAGCTACGGCAGGATCAAGATCAGTAGCAACGATGAAACACGTAGGATTAAATGTAGCAGCGGATCCTTTTTTTACTGCATCTTATATAGGTGTAAATGGTGGTTTGATGATAGTAACTGCTGATGAGCCCGGAATGCATTCATCTCAAAATGAGCAGGATAATAGAAATTATGCTAGACATGCAAAAATGCCAATGTTGGAACCTTCAAATAGTCAGGAAGCTAAGGACATGGTTGCTGTTGCATATGAATTGTCTGAAGAATACAATACTCCAATACTATTTAGAATAACTACTAGAATTTCACATTCTAAAAGTGTAGTAGAATTAAAAGATAGAAATAATGTTGGGTTAAAAAAATATGTTAAGGATGTAGAAAAAAAAGTAGCTGTACCGGTATATTCTAGAAAAATGAGACATCAAATAGAAGATAGAACTAAAAAATTAAAAGAATATTCAAATTCAGTGGATTTGAATTTTGAAGAAATAAATGATAAAAATATAGGTATCGTAACTTCAGGTATATGTTATGAATATGCTAAAGAGGTATTTGGAAACAATGCTTCATATTACAAAGTTGGATTTTCATATCCTATGCCTCTAGAAAGTATAAAAGAATTTGCAGAAAAAGTGGATAAGCTTTATGTAATAGAAGAAAATGACCCGATAATGGAAAATGAAATGAAGGCTTACGGGATTGATTGTATAGGATATGATGTTTTTCCTTATACTGGAGAAAAAACTCCGGATGTAATAAGAAAATCTATGCTAGGTGAAGAACTGGAAATTTTAGAAATAAATCAAGAAAAAGTAGTCCCTAGACCTCCAACATTATGTGCAGGATGTCCTCACAGAGGATTTGCTTTAGAATTAGGTAAAAGAAAAAATGTAATGATGGTAGGAGATATAGGGTGTTATGGTCTTTGTTATGCAGATCCTTATGATGCCATGGATATGAACCTTTGTATGGGAGCAGCTTTTTCTATGGCTCACGGAGCAGCGAAATCTTTTAATATGAATAAAGATTCGGAAATGAAAGTAGTAGCATATATGGGAGATTCTACCTTTTTTCATACAGGGATTAATTCTTTAATTAATTCTTCTTATAATAAAAGCAATGCGGTAAATGTGATTTTAGATAATAGAATAACGGGAATGACTGGACACCAGGAAAATCCCGGAACGGGATTTACAGCTCAGGGGATGCCTACAGAAATAATTGAAATAGAACCGGTAGTTAGATCTTTAGGATTTAAAAATGTAAAAACAATAGATCCTAATAATATAGAAGAAGTAAAAGAAACTTTAGATTGGGCACTAGAACTCAATGAACCTTCTGTTATTATTACTAGGTGGCCTTGTGTATTAAAGAAATTATCAAATGGTGATAAAGAAGAATTTGAGAAGATATTTGAAGATAAATATACGATTGATAAAGACAAATGTATAGGATGTAAAAAGTGCTTGAAGACAGGATGTCCGGCCTTATCTTTTGATAAAGATGAAAAGGTTGCGAAAATTGACAGAAATCAATGTGTAGGTTGTACTGTTTGTGTTCAAACTTGTCCTGTTGATGCAATTGAGAAGGAGGAAATATAATGACTAAAAGTATATTATTAGTTGGAGTTGGGGGTCAAGGAACTATACTTGCCAGTAAACTTTTAACCAAGGGATTAATTGAAGCTGGATATGATGTAAAGATGGCTGAAATACACGGAATGAGTCAAAGAGGAGGTTCCGTATCTTCTCAAGTTAGATACGGTGATAAAGTACATTCTCCCGTAGTAGAAGAAGGAAGTGGAGATGTATTAATAGCCTTTGAAAAAATGGAAGCTTTAAGATGGTTAAAACATTTAAAACCTAGTGGTATGGCGGTAGTTAACGATTATGAAATTGAATCTATGCCTATAAAAACAGGAAAGTTTGAATACCCAGAAGATATAAATGAAGAATTAAAAATAATAAAAAACATCAAGATATTTAATGCTGCAGAAAAAGCTGTAAAGCTAGGAAATGAGAAGGTTATGAATGTAATACTCTTAGGCTCTTTGATTAAAGCTATGAATTTAGAAGATATAGATTGGGAAAAAATAATAAAAAACAATGTAAAAGAAAAATTTATAGATATTAATATAGAAGCATTAAAAATTGGAATGAATCAGTAGATATTAAAGTATGGAGGATATCCTCCATACTTTAACTAAAATAAGAAAGGAGATTTCATGAAAAAAGGAGATTTTGTTTGGTTGGGAGTTATAGGATTAGTTATATTCTATATAGTGTCTCCTTGGACTAACGAATTATTTTTAAGACAAACTAGTAGCCATCCTTACATAGGAGGGTTTATAAAATTTGGCATATTAGCTACAATGGGCGAATTAGTTTCTATTAGAATAAAAAAAGGTGAATGGATAAAGCCTAAAGGATTAAAGTGGAAAACTTTAATATGGGCATTAATTGGAGTCTTAATTACTTTGATGTTTTCTCTTTATTCGAGAGGTGTAATTGGAAGTATAGAGGCAGGATATTTACCTGGGAAAGGATCTAGTTTAGCTTTTGCATTTTTTACAGCTGCTATAATGAATCTATCTTTTGGTCCTGTATTTATGGGTCTTCACAAAATATCAGATACTTATATAGATTTAATATTTGTAGAGAAAGTAAAAAAACCTACATTAGATTTGGTTTTAAAAACTGCGGATTGGAATAGTTTTGTTAAATTTACATTAATTAAAACCATACCTTTATTCTGGATACCAGTTCATACAGCAACTTTTATGATGCCTTCAGAATATAGAATAGTAGCTGCTGCTATGCTTTCGATAGCATTAGGTATAATACTTTCAACAGCAAAAAAATAATTAAAAAAGGAGTATATTATGTATAAAATATTATCTATTAATCCGGGTTCTACTTCAACAAAGGTCTCGGTTTACGAAGATGAAAAAAAATTATTTGATGAGACTATTAATCATAGTGAAAAAGATTTAAATAAATTTGAAGGAATACAATCTCAATTTGATTTTAGAAAAAAAGCAATTTTAACTATTTTAGATAAAAACAATTTCCAACTTATAGATTTAGGTGCCATAGTGTCAAGAGGTGGTATTTTACCACCGTTAAAGTCGGGAGCTTATAAAATAAATTCAACAATGGTTGATTATTTGGTAAATACTCCTAGAGATCATCATGCTTCAAACTTAGGGGCTGTAATAGCTTATGATTTATCTAAGAATTTGAATATACCTTCGTATATTTACGATCCAATATCAGTAGATGAATTGGTAGATGTGGCTAGATTTTCGGGTATGCCAGAAATAGAAAGAGAAAGTAGAATGCATACATTGAATATGAGAGCTTCTGCTATTAAAGCAGCTAAAAAATCAAATAAAAAATATGAAGATTCAAGGTTTGTAGTTGCTCATCTTGGAGGAGGAACTACTTTATCAGTACATAAAGAAGGTAAGGTAGTCGACATTCTATCAGATGATGAAGGACCTTTTTCTCCGGAAAGATCAGGTGGATTGCCTGGAAGAAACTTAGTAGATTTGTGTTTTTCAGGGAAATATACTAAAAATGAAATCAAAAAAAACATGAGAAGTAAAAGTGGACTAGAGGGATATTTAAAAACAAAAGATTTGAGAAAAGTAGAAGAGTTAATAGAAAAAGGTGATAAAAAAGCAAAGTTAGTCTTTGAAGCTATGGTTTATCAAATTGCGAAGGGTATAGGTCAACTGGCAACAGTTTTAGATGGAGATATAGATGCAGTTGTAATAACAGGAGGCATGGCCTTTTCTAAAAAATTAGAAAAAATGTTAAAAGAAAAAATATCTTTTCTAGGAGAAGTAATAATGCTTCCAGGGGAAGAAGAAATGGAAGCTTTAACATTAGGAGGATTAAGGGTATTAAAAGGTGAAGAAGAAGCAAAAGAATTCACATTAGTATAAAAAAGGATGGGAACAAAATGAAAAAACTGAAACAATTAGAAGACTTGATTGACGTAAACAATAAGTCAAAAATGGTAGTGGTGGCGGCAGAAGAAAAAAACATTTTAGAAGCTGCTGTAGAAGTAAATCAAAAAGGTTTAATGAGTCCAATATTGGTTGGAAATGAAATTCTCATTAAAAAAATTTCAAAGGAAAATAATTTAAATATAGAAAATATAAAGATAATAGATTGTAGTAATTTTGAGGAATGTGTAAAAAAATCAATAGAATTAATTAAAAAAGGTGAGGGAGATTTTTTAGTAAAAGGATTAATTGATACATCAATACTTTTGAAGGGTGTATTAAGTAAAGATGCTGATTTGAAAACGGGTAAAAAACTTAGTCATGTTATGGTTTATGAGATACCTTTATATCACAAACTTTTAATGACGACTGATGGAGGAATGGTTACTTATCCAGATGTAGAAACAAAAATGGATTTGATTAAAAATGCTTTTGATGTTGCTAAAAAATTAGGCTATAAAGAACTCAAGGTAGCTTCATTAGCTGCAAAAGAAAAAGTAAATCCTAAAATGAAAGCAACCTTAGACGGACAAGAGTTAAAAGAAAGATACTTAAATGGAGAGTTTTCTGAAGGAATAATAGTTGAAGGACCTATTTCTATGGATCTAGCAGTATCAGAAAAAGCAGCTAAAATAAAAAAATATGAAAGCAAGGTGGCTGGAGATTCTGATCTTTTGCTTTTCCACAATATTGAAATGGGAAATGGCATTGGAAAGGCTATAACTTACTTTGGTCAAGGAACAGGAGCAGGTGTAGTTATGGGAGCGAAAGTTCCAATAGTTTTAGTTTCAAGATCTGATGATTTTAAATCAAAATATTATTC
>CAYMUD010000033.1:0-10375 GCA_964393495.1 uncultured Clostridia bacterium
ATTAAGTGCAAAATATTTTTAATAAATTCAATTACTACTCCTGCTAAAGGTCCTATTGCAAATGCTCCTACTAATGCCGGTATATCACTAAAATCTAACTGTAAAAATGCCGGGAACAAAGGTACCGGAAACTCAATATAATTTAAGGCAAATGCTGCTGCTGATAAAATTGCTACTCTTGTGATAAAGACTGTTTTTGATTTTTCCATATTTTCCTCCTAATTTTGGGAGATATTTAGCATAAAAAAAACCCTGAAATTATCTCAAGGCTTAATAAGCTAAATATACCCTCTCTCATCCAGACTATACTGTCGGTACTGGAATTAAACCAGTTCAACCTTTCGGTTCGCGGACTTCACCGCCGGTCGGGATTTTCACCCTGCCCTGAAGATACTATAAAAATTATACCACTAATTTATGATTTGTCAAATTTAATAATTAATAGCTATCATAGCTATTATAGTCAGTGCTATAGCGACTTTTTCACGATTTTTTAATTTTTCTTTAAAAACAAAAAATCCGTAGATTAAGACTAAAACTATGGTTCCTGAGCTGTTTAGTAAAACCGCTGTTGATGTATTCATCTTAGTAAAAGCAAGTACCATAAAGTATGATGTGAATAGGTTTGGTATTCCTACCAAAGTTCCAGATAAAAATTCACTAATCCCAAAATTATTCTTATTTTTAACAATTATTATTAAACTGGTAATCAAAGCCGATGCAAATATAAAGAACAATAAAAGATTTTTGTATTCTATCATTGCATATTTTTGAAATAATTTTGTAGCAAATTGGGCTAAACCACCATAAAGAATAAGAAGAAGCAGATTTAATCTTAAATCTTTAATTGATTCTTCTTTAAAACTAACATTTGCAATTATTATAGCTATTAATGATAATACTATTCCTAGCCACTGATATGAAGTTGGATACTCTTCCCATAATATTAATGAAATAGTCATTGGTATAAGTACACCCAGCTTTAAAAATGTATTTGATAAACTGATACCGTTGATTTTAATAGATTTTTGGTATTGGACAAAAGACAAGCAAAATAGTATTCCTAAAGATAATCCTACTACTACTGCCCATATTGTAGAACCTTCAGGAGAAAAAACATCTGCTCTTAACCACACTACATTATTAAATTCATTTTTGAATGTGGCTAAACTATTAAAATCTAAATATTTAAATAAATCAAGGTTTTTAGACATAAAAAAAGCAATTATAGTTGCTGTAAGATAATTAAATAGAGTAACTGCATATCTATTTAGATTCTTATCCTCTGTTAATTTAAATACTACCGGTATCAATGAACTTAGAAATATTGATAATAACAAATATGTCATAAGAACTCCCTTCAATTAGATATACTATTATACACCACATATCTAATAATAAAATAGAGAAAGTATTTTTCAACTTACTTTCTCTTTGTTAAAATAAATTTAATACTTACAATGAAAAATCTGATTTTAATATGTTAACTAGTTCCATAAAATCATTAATTATAAAGTTAGGCTTTATTTTATCTTTATCTTGTGCATAATGACTCCAACCTACAAGTACCGATTTAACCCTGGCATTTTTCGCACATTCAACGTCAAACTTAGTATCTCCTATATAAATACTCGAAGATGCTTCACCTTTAATTTTTTCTATAGCTTTCATTAGAGGCTCAGGATGAGGTTTATGATTTTCTGTATCATCTACTGCTACTACTGCCTTAAAATATTTCTTTATTTCAAATGTTTCTAATATTTCTACAGCAGTATTCCTTAGTCTCGATGTTACTACTCCAAGAGTATATCCTTTATCATACAATGTCTTTACTATTTCAATAGCATTTTCATGAGCTTTTAAATTCTCACTAAAAATATCTCTATGATAATTTCTGTATTCTTCTAAAACAATATCTATGTCCTCTTTAAAGTCCCTTTTTAATGTTAATTCTAAAGGTTCCCCAAATGTTTTAATGATTTGATCCCTAGAAGGAGTATTTTTGTTGAATTTTTCATGTATATGTTTGAAAGATCTCACTATTATTTCTTCGGTATCTGCTAAAGTTCCATCTATATCAAATAATACATATTTAATCATTATCTACCTCTTTGCTTTCTTCTATCTATTTCTTTTAAGAATTTTTTCCTAACTCTTATGCTATCAGGAGTTATTTCTACTAATTCATCATCTTCAATAAACTCTAAAGCATCTTCAAGTTTCATTTCTATTGGGGGTTGTATCTTTAAACTGTCATCAGAACCACTAGAACGCATGTTAGTCAGTTTTTTGTTTTTACAAGGATTTACGATCATATCTTCTTTTCTACTACAAATTCCTATTATCATACCTTCGTAAACTTCTTCACCACTATTGATTATCAATCTACCTCTTTCATTTAGATTGAATAGAGAGTAATTCATTGCAATTCCATTTTCCTGTGATATTAAAACTCCATTTTGTCTGTGTTCTATCTCACCTTTATATTCTTCATAAGAGTCGAATCTTCTAATTAATGTTCCCTCTCCTCTTGTGTCATTAATAAATTCACTTTTATATCCAATTAGGCCTCTAGTAGGTACTATGAAATCCATAACCATATAGCTTCCCTTTGCTTCCATTTTTACCATTCGGCCTTTTCTTTTATTTAGTTTTTCAATTACAGAACCTTGGTAATTATCAGGTACTTCAATTACAATTCTTTCTACAGGTTCAAGTTTTTTTCCATCTTTATTTTTAAAGATAACTTCAGGCATAGAAACTGCCAATTCAAATCCTTCACGTCTTAAGTTTTCTAAAAGTATTGATAAATGAAGTTCTCCTCTTCCGGAAACCTTAAATGAGTCTTTTTGTCCGGGCAATTCTTCTACTGTTAATCCTACATTTACTTCTAATTCTTTGTCTAATCTTTCTCTTATCTGTCTTGATGTAAGATATTTACCACTTTTGCCTGCAAGAGGTGATTTATTTACCATAAAGTTCATAGAAAGTGTAGGTTCCTCTATTTTTATCATATCCATTTTATCTATTTTATTTTTTAGCCCAATTGTTTCTCCTATAGATATATGAGGGATACCTGATATTATTACTATATCCCCTGACGTAGCTATATCGACAGGTGTTCTTTTTAGACCTTTATAAGTATATATTTGGGCAACTTTATCATCTTTGATTTCACCATTTCTTTTATATATAGAAATATTTTGTCCCTTTTCTAAACTACCTTTGTATATTCTTCCTATTCCTAATCTTCCAACATAATCGTCGTATGCTAAATCAAATATTTGAAGTTGAAGATCTTCTTCATCTAAGTCTGGATATACTCCAGCATGTTCTACTATAGTATCAATTAAAGGTATAATATCTTTGCTTTCATCATCCATATTTTTCATTACTATACCTTCTTTAGCTATTCCATATAATATAGGAAAGTGAAGCTGGTCTTCTGTAGCATCGAGTTCAAAAAATAAATCAAATACCATATTCACTACTTCTTCAGCTCTTTCATCTTTTTTGTCTACTTTATTCACCAATAATATTGGCTTTAAACCCATCTCTAAAGATTTTTGCAAAACAAATCTAGTCTGAGGCATGGGTCCTTCGCTTGAATCTACTAATAGAATAACTGTATCCACTGATTTAATAACTCTTTCTACTTCAGAAGAGAAATCAGCGTGTCCTGGGGTATCGATAACGTTTATTTTTATTCCTTTATACATAATAGAGCAATTTTTAGAATAAATAGTGATACCTCTTTCACGTTCTAGATCATTGCTATCCATTACACAATCAACTACTGCTTCATTTTCTCTAAATGCTCCATTTTGAGATAAAAAAGCATCAACTAGTGTAGACTTTCCTGCGTCTACGTGGGCTATTACTGCTATGTTTATAATTTTTTCTTTCATTTTACCACCTTATTTTTTCCATTAAATAAACAGTACTAAAGTACTGTTTATTTTTAATAGTCTTTATTTTATAGATAAATTAATACATTGATTTTAATTTTTTTAACGCACCTATAACTATTTTTTCTTCTTGTTCCAATAAACTATAATAGTCTTCATGATTTTTTAAATATTCGTAGGTTTCATATAAATCATTATAACTTTCTGTGAAATCACCTTTTATATAATCTATCAAACTTTTATTTAGTTTATAGTATAGAATTATATTAAACTTTTCATTTTTTTTCAAGTTATTTATTTTTTCTATTTCTTCTTCGTTTAAATTACTACTATTATTCATAAGATATTTTACAATCTCTTCTAAATTATTTAGTGTGTTTTCTTCTAAAACTTCAACTTTACCATTTTTTATCAGATAATCTAGTTTTGTAAAACATAGGTCAAATTTTTCAGTGTAATTACTTGTAGTTTCTATTAGACTATCGGCTACTATGCTGTAAAGCACAGGGTCTCTTTCATAAATATATAAATCTTTTAATACAAGTATTTTACTTTTATGAGTTAATTCTTCATTTTTATAAAGTAATTGAAGTAGTGTCTCTATAAATTTAATTCTACTTTCTTTTTCCAATTTTCCGTATTTTAATATGTAATACTTTGTTCCAATTTTATTTTTATAATCATTGTTGTGTAAATTTGTAAGAGTTTTAACTGGTGAACTATCATAAAGATGTTCGTCTCCTGGATATATATATCCTCCAAAATTAAGGTATTCTAGAGTACTAACAGCCTTAATATATTTTTCATCTTGTTCATCATTCGTTTTATAATCGTAATCACCAAACAAAGGAAAAAATACTTTGTATTGATTTAAATAAGTTATATCTTTCATGAAAATATCTTTATGATAATACATATCTTCAAATATATTTTTTATTATTTTAGCTGATTCAGCTCTAGTTAAATTTTCCTTTGCTTTAAAGGTATTATCGTCATATCCTAATATAATATTATTACTATACAACTTTTTTATTTGATTTATATAAGGATAATTACTACTAATGTCTTTAAAATCAATTTCTACTTCTTCTAATGGTTCTGTAGCTATTAAGGATACTAGTCTTAAAGATTCTTCTCTTGTTATTGCTTTATCTGGTTCAAATTTTTCTTCTGTAAATATATCATCAATGTTCTTTTCACTCATTAAATGAATGTTGTTTTTTAAGCTCAAAACATATGAATATGCCCAGTGATTAATGTTGAAATCTTCATAACTGAGTTCTCCAGAAAATTCATCATAAAATATGTTTTGATTTTTACCTGCTCTATATAGAATAGTAACAAACTCTGCTCTAGAGATATTGTTTTCAGCTCTAAAGGTATAATCTCCGTAGCCATTAAAGATTTCGACTTCATTTGTTGCCCAATATATATCTTCTCTAGCCCAATGATCTTGAATATCAAAATAAATTGTAGATCCTAAAACATTTATCCCTATTAACGTAAATATCAATATGAAAATTATACTTTTTTTAATCATTTAACCACTCCTCAGTTGTACTATTAATTATGCTTACTTCTTTATCATTTAAGTCGAATATTTCAATTAAATATGCTTCATAATCTTTATACCCATTTTCAGTAGTATTTATTAAATATTCTTTCTGGATAAGGGGTAATCTTTTAAGAGAATATGGATAAAATTCATATAATCCTTTACCTACTTTTTTCAATTCTAGTCTACAAATGAAGTTAAAAATATTGGAATTTAAATACTTAACCAAATTTTCATAAAAAGCGACCTGGCCTTTGATTTTACCTAAATATATGTCGGCACTACAAAAATAATTACTATTATCAAGAAAAAATATCGGTTTCTTTGCTTTATATGGAAAAATTATTTTTTCATCTTCAAACAATTCTTTTTTCCTAGGCCATTGAAGCTCATACCATTTAATAATTCCTCTTTTACATTCTCTTCTTTTTCCCAGTCTATTTTTAAATTGCTCTAGATATTTTTTTGTATTTGGATATTTATTAATATCAATATCTTTAGAATATATTAATTTGTAATTATTAATATCTCTTATCTTGTTTTTTCTTATATTGCTGTTTTTTATCCATTTTTTCAACAAACTTTTTTCTAAAGAATATTTTTCTATATCCTCGTCCTTTACTATAAAAGCTTTATCAAGTCCCGTAATAATACCTTGCTTGAAGTCTATTATTTCATCTAGTGTACAATTAGTTTTATTATATAACTTATGTAAAACTTTTAATTGGTTTTCCGGTCTTATTATCCACTTTTTATCTTCCAAATTATTTTGGTTAAATTCAACATCTCTAAATTTGTCTTTAATTTTATATCTATATTCAAATTTTTCTTTTAAATCATCTTTTCCTATTTTTATTATAATGGGACTTATATTTGCATTTTTAAATAAATTATATCCATTATAATCTATTATTTTTATAATACTATAATTGTTCTTTAGAAATTTTCTAATTTCTAAGGAATCTTTACCTTCCATAAAGTATCTAGAAGTTATAAATATAAGTTTCCCTTGTTTTTTTAATAATTCCCAACTTTTTTCAAAAAAACAATATGATATATCAGATTTATTTTTATAAGTTATAAATTTTTTATATAGTTTTTCTTTGTATTCTTTAGATATATTTTTATGCCCAATATAAGGTGGATTACCTATTATTAAATCGAATTCATTTTCATTAATTTCTTTTAATTCATCTACTAAAATATCTCCCTTAATTATATTTAAGTTCTCCTCTTTTAACTCTGGATATTTCAAAATAATAGATAGTTTAGTTAAAAAAACCGAAAAATCGTCTTTATCCACGCCATATATGTTATTAGTAACAACTTCATAGGGGCTTTTTCCAAGGCTTGACAATTTTTCAATAATTGGTATTAAAAAATTGCCAGATCCACAGGATATATCAATAATTTTGAATTCTGACTTATCTTTCTCTAATTCAAAATCATACATATTAATCATTTTTTCTACTATATCTTCCGGAGTATATACCTGACCTAAAGATTTTTTTAATTTTACAGTTGTTATTTTTTCATATATTGTGCCTGGGTCGATTTCTTTAATTTCTTCTTTATTGTTTTTAATTAATTCATCTATTTTTTCATCTAGGTTAGAGTAATTTGTTAAATAAAACCTAGCATGATTATCAAGAAGATTTTGTATATTGTTTTTTTTCTTTAATTTTGAGTATATATAATATATGATGTGTTTTATAATTAAATCTTTATTATCATATTGTTCTATTATATTTTTTAGTTTTTTATAAATTTTCATATATTATATTATCCCTTATTTCTTTATTAAACTCTCAATATCTTTAATTTCTTTTTTTATATTTTTAGATAAATTTTTTGCCTTATTTTCTGTTATCAAAATATCATCTTCTATTCTAATGCCTATGCCTTCTTCTTCTATATAAAGTCCCGGTTCTACAGTTATAAGCATTCCTTTTTTTAGAGTTATTTTTTTATTTCCTAGGTCATGTACATCTAAACCTAAAAAGTGTGAAACACTGTGATAGTAGTAGTTACTTAGTTCTTCTTTCTTTTCTAGTAATCCTAGTTTTTTACAACCTTCAAAAAGAATTTCTTTAGCTATATCATTTAGTTCTTCTAAAGTCTTTCCTGGCTTCGAATTTTTTATTACTTCTTTGTTTGCTTCTAATACTACTTTGTAGATTTCTTCTTGTCGTTTTGTAAATTTCCCATTTACTGGAAATGTCCTTGTAATATCAGAATTATACTCTTTATATTTTACTCCCAAATCACATAATATTAAATCATTATCTTGTGTTTTACTATTGTTGTTTACATAGTGGAGTATTATAGAGTTTTTTCCTGAAGCTGCAATAGTGTCAAAAGATGTTGTAACTCCCTTTTTATTCAAAATGTAGTTGTAATTTGCTACAATTTCATATTCATACATTCCTGAGCTTGATTTTTTCATCATATTTTTTATTGCTTCATTAGTAATATCTATAGCTTTTTGAGTTAATTCAATCTCTTTTTCATCTTTGATTAATCTGAGTTTTTCGATCTTTTTATTTATGTTATTTATTTTTATGTAGGGATATTTTTCCACTAATACCTTGGAAATCTTCTGAGATTGGGACAAAGGTTCATCTATATCCCAATTTTTAATATCAAAGTATATATTTTCAATATTATTTTCTTTTAGAGTCTTTAAAAGGTAATCATTAAAATCTTCAGTATATTTAACATCTTCAATATTTGATATTTTTTTAGCCTCATCTTCTTTCAAAAATCTTCCGATCCATTTTTCCATCTTTTCATTTGGTTTTTGAATAAATAACAATTCTTTATTTTCTTCTATATTGTTATAGACATAAATAAATTTTTCTCTATTTATGCCAGTAAGATAGAAAAAGTTTCTATTAGAATCAAATTTATAAAAATTATCTTCTGATTTTCTAGGTGGTTTTCCAGAAAAAACAATAAGCATAGATTTTTCTTTAAGTGATTTAGTTATTTTATCTCTTCTTTTTTTATACATTTTATCCTCTCCATCATCTATTTGCTCCAATTGTATAATATTGAAATACAAAAGTAAAGAAACAGAAAATATTTCTTTACTTTTAATTTACTTTCTATTTAGTGCTTCAACTGGTGATAGATTTGAAGCTGTATAAGCTGGATACACCCCAAATAGCAATCCTGACGTTAATGCAACAACGGTAGATATTTTTACTGCTTGTAAGCTAACAACCGCATCTAATCCATTTCTATTGAATAAATTTATTACATATATGCCTGCTGCTATTCCTATTATACAACCAATAATACTAACATATAGGGCCTCAAGCATAAATTGAAGGAGAAGATCGTATTTCTTAGCTCCTAAAGCTCTTCTGACTCCTATTTCTGAAGTTCTTTCACTAACAGCTACAAGCATTATATTCATAATCCCTAAGCCTCCTACTAGAAGTGAAACTGCTGCTATTCCTCCTAATAATAGAGTCATTACCCTATTAGCATTATCTGCTTCTTTTACTAGTTGATTTAAACTTGTAACGGTTATCAACTCTTCTGAGTTATCAAATATAGGATTATTCTGATTTCTAGGCGGAGATATGCTTCCTTCTTTAACCGACTCTTCTACTGGTACTTCAGGCATAGGATTATCTCCATTACCTCCGTTTTCTCCTCCTGTATTTATATCTTTATCATATATACCCAACTGCCTTTTATAGATTCTTCCAAGCTGAACAATTGACAAGGCAGCATTTTCTGGCGAGTCTGATTTTCCCCATATTTCTGAAACCTTACGTTCACCGTCAATCTTCATTGCAGATGTGTAGGGTATTACTACTTTATTGTCTATATTTTCTCCTTTACCTTCCCCTTTTTGTGATAAAACTCCTATTATTCTGTAAGATATGCCATCAATGGTCATACTTTGACCAACTGGACTTCTACCGTTTAAGAGAGATATTGCTACGTTATAGCCAAGAACTGCAACAGGTGATCTTTGTTTTACATGTAATGAGGAAAAGAAATTTCCGTCTAGTAAATTATGGTCTCTAATTATTGGATACTGTTCATTAACTCCAAGTACTTCCAATTCTCCTCTTGATCTTCTCCATCTTATGTTTGATTCTGTGTTTACAACTGATGTTGCATATTCTAAACCATCAACTCTATCTAACAATTCTACATATTCTTCTGGTTGAAAATTTAATGGTGGTTGATTTGATTTTATAATAACTACATTTTTTCCTAAACTTTCAAACTGTTCTACTACTGTTCTTCTTGCACCTTCGCCTATTCCCATAAGACTAACAACAGATGCAACTCCTATGAGAATACCTAATACCGTTAAGAAGGTTCTAAGTAGATTAGAAGTCAACCCATTTAGAGCCATTTTAGCAGTAAAATAAAATCTAACCAATAAGGATTTAGTTCCTTCGTACTCATTCATATTATCACTCCTGCTCTTCATTGTCAGGTATTATAGTATCATTTCCTTCTATTGATTGACTTGGTAATAAGTCTGAACTACTACCAGTAATTGTTTCCTGACCTTCTTCCAATCCTTCTAATACTTCTACGTATCTATCGTTCATTAATCCAGTTTCTATTTTAATTACTTTCAGTTCTTCATTTTCATCTAAGATTTCAACCTTTGACTGTCCATCTTCTTCAAAGACAGCTTCAATAGGTACAAGCAATGTGTCTTCTGAACTACCAGCATCTATAAAACACTTAGCCATCATTCCCGGTCTTAAATCTCCTCTACCAGAAACCTCTATATTTACGGAGTATTGAATTACTCCACTGGAATCTTGACCGGATTGTGACACTCTCGAAACCTTACCTTCAAATACTTCTCCTGTTAAAGCATCTACTGTTACTTCTACAGGTGCATCTTGTTTTACATAAACTACATCCAAAT
>CAYMUD010000034.1:0-10326 GCA_964393495.1 uncultured Clostridia bacterium
TCTAGAATTACGTTGACTCTGTGTTATTCTATTGTCTATGTGCTTTGCCGCTTCTCTTAGCGACAACTTTTATAGTTTATCATGTCTTTGCCTTGCTGTCAAGAACTTTCTTAATGTTCTTTTTCGTCGTTTCTTGACGACAACTTTTATAGTTTAACATGTCTTCGCCTTAGGTGTCAAGAACTTTTTGAAAGTTTTTTTGTTTTTTATGTCTTTTCTTAAGTTGCTTTATAAGATTATCATACTAATGATGTACTGTCAATACTTTTTCCGATTTTTTTTATCTTTGTTTTTATTGGAATTTCAACACTTGAACATTGTATACAATCCACCAGGATGCGTTTATTTACATTTGCTTTTATTAAGTTTCTTATCTCATTTTTCATTCGCTTTAATCTTAATACTATTAGTTTTTTATAGCTTATTGTTCGTTAAATTTCTTTCAAATAAAAAACCGACTATTCAGATAAAACAGTCGATTTTTTTATATAATGTTATTTAATTTTTTTACTTCTTTTTTCCATCAATAATATATCTTGCCATTTGTCTTTTCTTTTACCAAAAGATTCCCTTAAGCCTACTTTCCTAAAGCCACATTTAAGATGTAACTTGATGCTAGCTTTATTACTGGAAAATATTTTAGATTGCAATGTCCAGTATCCATGCTTTTCACTTTCAACTACTAAGGCATCTAGGAGTTTTTTTCCTATTCCCTTTCCACTGGCACTTCTTTTTATGTATATACTAACATCTCCAACTCCAGAGTAGACTTTCCTGTTAGAAAATCTAGTGATAGCAGCCCATCCTAAAATTTCATCTTTATTTTTAACTATTAGTCTGCATTCCTTGATTAGATTTTTTTCCCAATTTTCCCAAGTTGGAACTTCCGTTTCAAGAGTTGAATGTTCAGTTTCAATTCCTTCTTTATATATAGCTCTAATTTCTTCCCAGTCTTTTTTATTAAAATTAGTAATATACATCTCTTCCAAAATGAACTCCTATCCTTTTATTCTTCTATTGGTTTCATTGTTGGAAAGAGTATTACGTCTCTTATTGAAGGAGAATCTGTAATTAACATTATTACTCTATCAATACCTATGCCAAGACCTCCTGTAGGAGGCAATCCTACTTCTAAAGCATTTACAAAGTCCGTATCCATCATGTGAGCCTCTTCATCTCCGGCTTCTCTTTGTTTAAGCTGTTCATCAAATCTTTCTCTTTGATCTATTGGGTCATTCAACTCTGAAAAAGCATTTGCTACTTCCCAGGTATTTATAAAAGCTTCAAATCTATTAGTAATCCTAGGATCATCTGGATTTCTTTTAGCTAAGGGAGATACTTCCACTGGATGATGCAAAACAAAAGTAGGTTCTATTAAATCTTTTTCGCAAAATTCTTCGAAAGCTAAATTTACTATATGTCCTATTTTCATTGAATCTTCTATTTCTAGATTAAGCTTATCTTTTGCTATCTTTCTAGCTTCTTCATCACTTTCAAGAGAGTAAAAATCTACTCCTGTTTCTTTTTCTACTAATTCATGCATTGAAACTCTTTTCCAAGGAGGGGTTAAATCAATTTCCCTACCTTGGTAGTTAATTTTTGTTGTACCAAGAGCTTTTTCTGCCATGTATGCTATAAGACCTTCTGTAAGATCCATCATATCATTATAGTCAGCATAAGCTTTATATACTTCCATAGCTGTATATTCAGGATTATGCTTCATAGACATTCCTTCATTTCTAAACATTTTTCCCATTTCGTATACACCATCAAATCCACCTACTATCAACCTTTTCAGGAATAATTCGTTGGCAATTCTCATATACATATCTATATCTAAAGTATTATGATGAGTAATAAATGGGTTTGCTGATGCCCCTCCAGCTATAGTGTTTAGAATAGGTGTTTCAACTTCCAAATATTCTCTTTCATCTAAATACTCTCTTACTGCTTTAATAATTTTGTTTCTTTTTATAAATGTGTCCTTAACTTCAGGGTTAACAATAAGATCTGTATACCTCTGTCTGTATCTTAAGTCTGGATCTTTCAATCCGTGATATTTCTCAGGTAAAAGCTGTAAAGATTTACTCAATAAAGTTATCTCTTTTGCTCTTATTGAAATTTCTCCTCTTCTAGTTTTAAATACTTCTCCCTTAACACCTATTATATCTCCTATGTCGTAAGTTTTAAGATACTCGTATTCATCATCCCCTAAAAGATTTTGTTTAGCAAATATTTGAATTGTACCCGAACTATCTTGAATGTCGTAAAACCCAACTTTACCTTGGCCTCTTTTTGACATAATACGTCCTGCACAGGATACTTTTTTACCTTCGTATTCTTCAAATTTATCATGGATTTCCTTTGAATTATCTTTTACATCATATTTTTCTATTTTATAAGGATTTCTTCCATCATCAATTAATTTTTTTAATTTTTCTCTCCTAATTTTTCTTAATTCATTTAGATTCTCAAGATCAGACATTAATTACACTCCCTTTATTACTTAATTTATATTTAATATTTTATATTCAACACTTCCGCCATCTGGTGTATCTACCGATACAGTCTCTCCCGGTTTTTTTCCTATAAGGTTTTTCCCTAGTGGCGATACATTTGAAATTTTCCCTTTAAATGGATCGGCTTCAGCAGAACCTACTATTTTATATTCCATTTCTTCGTTGAATTCTAAATCTTCTACCTTCACACGGCTTCCTACATTTATTATTCCTGATTCATCATCATTATCTTGGATTATTCTTGCGTTTTTTATCATGTGTTCAAGTTTAGCTATTCTTCTCTCTACATCAGCTTGTTCGTTTTTAGCTTCATCATATTCAGAGTTTTCACTTATATCCCCAAATGCTAAAGCTTCTCTAATTTTTTCTGCTACTTCTTTTCTTCTATTTACTTTTAATTCTTCTATTTCAACTTTTAATTCTTCTAACCCTTCTTGAGTCAGTAATGTTTCATTATTATCCATATTTTAATTCTCTCCTTTGAATACTATTAATGTTTTCATTATTTGAATAATTATATTGTATAGCTTTATACTTGTCAAGATTTAAGCCCGGCTTACATTATTAGTTCTGCAACAATTCTTTCGAATTCTTTTTTATCCTTTACCTTATTTATCTTGTCTCTGATTTTAGCCGCATTTTTCATTCCTTTTATATACCATCCAGTATGCTTTCTCATCTCCAATAAAGCTCGTCTTTTTCCTTTGTATTTTTCTATTAGATTAAAATGTTTCAAAATCATATTAGCTTTTTCCTCATTAGATATATATGTTTCTTCACCTATATGCCTATCGGATAAAGATTTTACCAGCCAAGGATTACCTAGTATTCCCCTTGCCAGCATAATACCGTCGCAACGGGTTTCTTCCTGCATTAATTTTGCATCTTCTACTGTAAATATATCTCCGTTGCCTATTACTGGAATATTGAGATTATCTTTGACTTCCTTTATTATTTTTCTATCGGATTTTCCGCTATAAAATTGTTGTCTGTGTCTTCCGTGTACTGTCACCCCGCTAGCTCCTGCTTCTTCTATAATCTTTGCTACTTCTACTGCATTTAAATTGTCCTCATCCCATCCAGATCTAATTTTTGCTGTAATTGGTTTTTCAGAAACCTTCCTTATTTTATATATTATCTCTCCTATCAAGTCTGGATTTTTCATAAGTGCACTTCCATCACCATTCTTTACTATTTTAGGTGCTGGACAGCCTAAGTTAAGGTCTATAAATTCTATGTTCTCATTGTTGTTTATGTATTTTTTTATGACTTCTTGGAATATTTTAGGTTCTGACCCAAAGAGCTGTATGGCTACAGGTTTATTTTTTTCTTCGATTCTTAAAAGTTCATTTGTTTTTCTATCATTATAGTAAAGTCCTTTAGCACTTATCATTTCTGTGAATAAAAGACCAGCTCCCATTTCTTTAAGTATAGTTCTGTAAGCTGTATCTGTAATTCCCGCCATTGGAGCTATAACTATATTGTTTTCTAGTTTTATATTTCCTATTTTCATTTTAATCATACCATTCTATTTTATAGTCTTTCCATTTTATACAAATATCTTCTGATTTATATTTTCCTAGTAAATTTCCTTCACCATTTAATTCTATCTTTTCTAATTTTTTCACAGTTTTCCTATTTTTTTTATTAATCATTATATATGAATTTTTGGATTTTAGGTAAGTGCTGCACTTACCCACAATATTCTCTGTGTTATTTTTGATGAATGCATTGTTAATATTATTCTCTATTTCATTTAACAGCTTACCTATTAACATTTCCCTTTTAAAATTAGCATTATAATAAATCTTAAAACTAAGTATTATACTCTTATCATTGGATTTTAAAGATTTTTGACTATCTATTTCAGCTAAAAAATCTTTTCCTTTGATTATTTTTTCCCAATAGTAAGTTAAATTTTCAAAGTGTTCTTCTGCTGCTGATAGCACCGAAGCAGCTCCTATACAACTACTTAATGTTTCTATACATTCCTTATTAAAATTATTTCTATCTAACTTTAAAATAAGACTCATTAAAACTTTTTTTTCAAAGTCCTTTAAGTCCTTTTTAATATAAGTATTACCTTCCATATCATCTTCAGACAAGACCAACATTCCTGAAGGACAGGTCTGTGATATATTCCTGCATTTTGATGTAGTTGATTCGATATTATCAAATTGAAGAAAAACCCTACCTACATACTTTGTATTCAATTGTTTTTCAATTAATTCGTATTCATACATTTAATCACCTTATTTTCTGATATGAATAATACTATAAATTTACACTTTAGTCAATTTATAGTATTATAAAAAATATTATAAATACTTATAATTGACAGTTGTTATATCTAATAATATACTTATAATTGAATTTAATTATAGAATAGAATAGAATCGAATTTAGTTTGTAAAACTAATTGTATAAAGGAGAAGATACTATGGCCATTATTTTAGCTAATGATAGCATGGATCAAAATGCAGCAAAGATTTTAAGAGAAAAAGATCATGAGCTGATTGAACATCATTACGATATTGATGAACTTAAAGAAAAGATTAAAGAAGTAGATGCTTTAATCGTAAGATCAGCCACTAAAATTAGAAAAAAGCTCATAGACGAAGCAGCAAAGAGTAAAAAATTAAAATTAATCATTAGAGCTGGTGTTGGATTAGATAACATCGATGTGGATTATGCCGAGAGTAAAGGTATCAAAGTAAGAAATACACCAAATTCCAGCAGCAGGGCTGTGGCAGAGCTTGCAGTAGGTCAGATGATTAGTTTGTCAAGATACACCTACATAGCAAATGTTACTATGCGACAAGGACAGTGGAATAAAAAACAATATAAAGGTAGTGAATTACTAGATAAAAATCTAGGTCTCATCGGATTTGGTAGAATGGCTAAGGAAACTGCTCAGTTGGCAGAAGCTTTAGGCATGAAAATATTATACACTAATAGAAGTGGCCCTAAAGAAGGTTACGAAAACTATAATTATAAAAATATGGATGATTTACTTAAAGAATCAGATTATATTTCTCTACATATTCCTTTCAACAAAAAGAAAGGCGCTGTATTAGGAAAAGAAGAATTCGACAAAATGAAAGAGGGAGCTTTCATTGTGAACTGTGCAAGAGGCGGAGTAGTGGATGAAGGAGCTTTGCTGGAAGCTTTAGATTCTGGAAAGGTTGCTGCAGCTGCAGTAGATGTCTTTGAAGAAGAACCAACTCCAAATGAAAAATTATATACACATCCTAAAATTGCTTTAACTCCTCATATTGGGGGTTCTACAAAAGAATCACAGGCAAGAATAGGAAAAGAAATTGTTTCAATAGTAGATGAATTATTCTAAATAATACAATTAAAAAGGAGGATTACACATGCACAAAAAATTATTTATACCAGGACCAACGGAAGTAAAATCAGATGTTTTAGAAAAAATGTCCACTCCTATGATAGGTCATAGAAGTAAAGACGCATCCACTCTTCAAAGAAGTATAAGCGAGAAAATGATGAAACTTCTTTATACAGATAATCAGGTACTACTATCAACTTCATCTGGAAGTGGATTTATGGAAGCATCTATAAGATCTTGTACCAAAAAAAGAGCTGCAGTATTTTCTGTAGGAGCTTTTGGAAAAAGATGGTACGATATGGCAGTAGCTAATGGAGTGGCAGCTGATTTATTTGAGGTAGATTGGGGTAAGCACACTACTCCTGAAATGGTTGATGAAGCTTTATCTACAGGTAAGTATGATTTGATAACAGTTACTCACAATGAAACCTCAACAGGTATAATGAATCCTGTTGGAGAAATTGGTGAAGTTGTTAAAAAATATCCTGAGGTAGTATTTTGTATAGATACAGTAAGCTCAGCTGCAGGAGCAAAGATTGAGGTAGATAAATGGGGTGTTGATATCTGTGTTACTTCTACACAAAAAGCACTAGCTTTACCTCCTGGATTAGCAATATGTACTATTTCAGAAAAAGCTGTAAAAAGAGCTGAAACAGTAGAAAACAGAGGCTTTTACCTTGATATACTTAGAGTGTATAAGTACATTGGTAAAAAAGATCACCAGTATCCATCAACTCCAAACTTATCATTGATGTTTGCTTTAGATTATCAGTTAGATAAAATTATGGAAGAAGGAATAGATTCTAGATTTAATAGACATAAAGAAATGGCTGATTATGTAAGAGAATGGGCTAAGAAAAATTTCGAATTATTTTCAGAAGAAGAATATGCTTCAAACACTGTAACAGCTGTAAAAAATACTAAAGGAATAAGTGTTAAAGATTTAAATGATAAATTATCTAAAAGAGGATTTACAATTTCTAATGGTTACGGAAACTTAAAAGAGAAAACCTTTAGGATTGCTCATATGGGTGATATTACACTAGAAGAAATTAAAGAATTACTTGAAAATATAGACGACATTTTAGGTCTATAATATATAAGAGGAGGAAATTGTATGGCAAAAGTTAAACCCTTTAAAGGTATTAGGCCTAAAGAAGATATTGTAGATAAGGTAGCAAGTTTACCTTATGATGTGATGAATAGAGACGAAGCAAAAAAAATGGCAGAAGGAAACGAAAAATCTTTCCTAAGAGTAGTTAGATCTGAGATTGATTTAGATGACTCCATAGATGCTCATGACAAAGTAGTTTATGAAAAGGCTAGAAAAAATTTAGATAAGTTTGTAAAGGAAGGTACTTTAAATCAGGATAAAAAAGAAAAGTACTATATATATAGACAGCTTATGTTCGGTAGAGTACAAACAGGATTAGTTGCCTGTACTTCTATAGATGATTATGAAAATGATATAATCAAAAAACACGAATTTACAAGACCGGAAAAAGAGCAGGATAGAATAAATAACTTCGACCACTGTGACGCTAATACCGCACCAATATTTTTATCCTACAGAAAAAATGATAAGCTTAATACCATTATCAACGACTGGATAAAATTTAACAAACCAGTTTATAATTTTACATCAGAAGACGATGTTACTCATATAATATGGGTAATAGATACGGATGAGATAATCCAAAATATATCAGAAATATTTAAAGATATAGATTATTTATACATAGCAGATGGACATCATAGAACTGCCTCTTCCTATAAAGTAGGGTTAAAGAGAAGAAAAGAAAATCCTGACTATACTGGAAATGAGGAATTTAATTACTTTATGTCTGTAATATTTCCTGATGAAGACCTGTTTATAATGGATTATAACAGAGTAGTTGAGGACTTAAACGGACATACTGAAGAAGAGTTCTTTGAAATTATTAAAGAAAAATTTGAAGTTGAAGAGTGCAAAGGAGATGAACCATTTAAACCTTTAGAAAAACACACCTTCGGAATGTACTTAGAAAATAAATGGTACAAATTACAAGCAAAAAAAGGTACTTTTGAATCCGATGATCCAGTTAATAGTTTGGACGCTTCTATACTACAGGATAATCTTTTAAGACCTATATTAGGTGTTGAGGACCCAAGAACCAGCGAAAAAATTGATTTTGTTGGTGGTATTAGAGGATTAAAAGAACTTGAAAAAAGAGTATCAGAAGGTATGAAAGTTGCATTTTCAATGTATCCCGTAACTATTGAAGATTTAATGACCGTAGCAGATTCTGGTAATGTTATGCCACCAAAATCAACATGGTTTGAACCAAAACTTAGAAGTGGATTGTTTGTTCATAAACTTTCATGATTTTAAAACAAAAGAGTAAGGAATTTTTCCTTACTCTTTTTTATTGCTCTTATGGAATTTTAAATTAAATATTATATAGCCGCCCTTAGTTTCAGCCCAAATCTTTCCGCCGTTCATATCCACAATTTCTTTGCTTATGGCCAAGCCTAACCCTGAACTTTTACCTTCTTTTCTCGCTTCGTCTTTAATATACATTCTTTCAAATATTTTGTCCAAGTCATCAGAATCAAACTTATCTTTAATTTTATTTTTAAATCTAACAAATACAAAGTCTTTATCCGAATCTGTTTCTATTAGAAAATCTCCTGGTTTCTTAGCATATTTAACAGCATTCATAATTAAGTTCTCAAATAGTCTGACTACTAAAAGAGGATCTGCAAATATTTCAAGTTTCTCATTTTTTATCTTTGTTTTCAAATCTAGTTTATTGAATCTAATTATATATGCGTATTCTTCCTTTATTTGATTAATAAGTAAATTTACATCTATTTGCTGTTTATCAACTATCATTTTTTCACTCGTAATCTTTGAATATTCAAAAAGTCTCTCTGTTAACTCTTTAAGCTGTATGGCTTTTTTATATGATACTTCTGCATACTCTTTAATTTCTTCTCTTGTTTCATTTTCTCTATCCTTTATTAAATTCAAATACCCTATTATTGAGGTCAAAGGACTTCTAAGGTCATGAGACATATTAGTAATTAGCTCTCTTTTGGACCTTTCTACTTTTTCTTCGTACTTACTTCTTTCTTTTAGTGAATATGCCATGTAATTAATGTTGCCTGCAAGAGAAGTAAGCTCATCGTTTCCTTTTAGATCTATAAATGTATCTAAATCTCCTCCAGAAATATAATCTACTTTTTGAGATATTTCATCTATATAGTCAATCCTTTTGTTAGCAAGTTTGAAAAAAATAATGACAAAGAATATAACCGACAGCATAATTACCAACATTGCTAGTATCTCTTTTTCCAAGTCGATATTTTGATACCTTCCTTCTACAAAAACTATATGTTTTTTTCCATTAAATTCTATAGTATCGTAAAAAAGAAAATCTCTAGAGTCTAAATTTTCTAATCCTCCATTGAAAATTATAGACCCATTTTCATCTGCTATGCTTAAATGATATAAATTATTAACTTTAATTCTGCTTTCAAGCCTATTATTAAATGAATTTATAGGTATTGCATCTACGTTACCTTCAATATTTTCAACTAAATCCTCTAAGTATTCTTTTGCTTTTTCTCTTTCGTCTAAATATTTTTCCTCTCTAAATTCATTATAAATATTTTCTGCAAGATAAAAAGAAGATATTCCTATAGCAAAGCTTAAAATCAAAGATATTATAAACATACCTAAGAATTCCGTTTTTAAACTTTTTTCTAATTTAATTTTTTTCAACCTTGTAGCCAACTCCCCATATAGTCTTTATGTATTTTGGGTTTTTATAGTCATCTCCCAGTTTTTCTCTCAATTTCCTTATATGAACAGTTACTGTATTGTCCGTAACAAAAAACTCATCTTTCCAAACTCTATTATAAATTTTTTCAATACTAAAGACCTTTCCTTTGTTTTCACCTAAAAGTCTTAGTATTTCGAATTCTGTTTTTGTAAGATGTATTTCCCTATCTTCCATAAAGACCTGATGATTATCTTTATCTATGATTAAGTCCTCAATTTTAACAATATTATTCTCTTCTTTTTCTTGAATATTGTCAAACACTCTTACTCTTCTTATATTTGCCTTCACTCTAGCTATAAGCTCTAAAGGATTAAAAGGTTTTGTAATATAGTCATCTCCACCGGCTGAAAGTCCAGTAATTTTATCTTGGTCTTCAGTCTTCGCAGTAAGAAAAATTATAGGCATTTTATGTTTTTCTCTAATCTTCATACAGGTTTGAGTACCATTCATTTTAGGCATCATAATATCAAGAATTATCAAATCTATCTTGTTGTTTTCCGATATTTCAAGTGCTTCTTCTCCGTTTTCTGCAGTATATACTTTATAGTTTTCATTTTTTAAATATATTTTTATCATATTTCTAATATCTTTATCGTCATCTACTATTAAAATACTCTCTTTATCCATA